>NZ_PJLX01000020.1:0-96567 GCF_002843095.1 Pseudomonas sp. YY-1
TGCTCCCAGCCGCGCCGCAAGGCGTTCATGGCATCTCCGCGAGGTTCTTGTGATTGTCAGGAGTCGGACGAATCTAACCGAGCCTGGAACGGCGCGATATTCGTCATTGGCAAACGCCGTCTTAGGCGACGGCGAATGAAAGGCCGCTCCGGGTGCGTGGGCCCGGAGCGGCTGTGGGGCTTACGGCTGGTTGGCGGCTTGCGCGGCTTCGATCACGTCGGTGCCGATCTCGGCTTCGAACTTCTTCCAGGCCGGGCGTACGGCGTCACGCCAGGCAGCACGTTGCTCGGGCGTCAGGGTGATGATCTCGCTCTTGCCGGTAGCGACGATGGCCTGACGGGCTTCGGTATTCAGCGCCTCGGCCTGCTTGTTCACCTCGACGGTCACCTCGTCGACGATCTGCTCCAGCTCGCTGCGGATATCCGCCGGCAGACCGTTCCAGAACTGGGTGTTGGTGATCAGCAGGTAGTTGCCGATGGCATGGTTGGACTCGGTCATGTACTTCTGCACCTCGAAGTACTTCTGCGAGTAGATGTTCGACCAGGGGTTGTCCTGGGCGTTGACCACGCCAGTCTGCAGGCCCTGGTAGATCTCGGCGAAGGCCATCTTGCGCGGCACCGCACGCAGGGCGCTGTATTGCGCGGCCTGCAGGTCGGAAGGTTGCACGCGGAATTTCTGCCCACGGGCATCGGCAGGCTCGACCAGTGGTTTGTTGGCGGTGAGCTGGCGCATGCCGTTGAGCCAGTAGGCCAGGCCGGTGATGCCTTTGCTCTCCATCGACTTGAGCAGCGCTTTGCCCTTGTCCGAAGACTGGAAGCGCTGCGCGGCAGCCACGTCATCGAACAGGAACATCATGTCGAACAGCTGCAGCTGCTTGGTGTACTGCTCCAGCTTGGACGGTGCCGGCGCCAGCATCTGCACTTCATTGAGCAGCAGCGCTTCCATTTCCTTGCCATCGCCATACAGCGAGGAGTTGGCATAGACGTCGACCTTGACCTTGCCGGCCAGGCGCTCCTCCACCAGCTTCTTGAACATCAGCGCGCCCTGGCCCTTCGGCGTGCTGTCGGCGGTGATATGGGAAAACTTGATCAAGATCGGGGCGGTCGGCTGCGACTCGGCTGCGTGTGCCGAGAGTGCGCCAAGCAGTGCGCAACCGGCGAGCACACCGGCCAGGCCACGACGGACGAAAGAAAACTTCATGGAAGGCTCCTGTTGTTTTTGTCTGAGCGTCGAGGGAGAAACCCCTTCGATTGGCACGGACTCTACTCCGCCGTCCCCCAGGCTGAAATTCACATTTGAACAACCGAGCCTTCGGCATTCACGAAGGCAGCGCAGAACTCTCCCCCGCCACACCGCTGTTTCTCAGGTGATCGAGCATCTGCTTCGCGGTCAGCGAAAGGTTGTCCTGATTACGTACCGCCACCTTGAGTTCGCGCCGCGCCCAGGGGTCGTGCAGCGGGATGACCCGCACATTGAGCGCCGGCAGGTAGGTACGTACCGCCAGGTCCGGCAATACGCCGACGCCCATGCCGGTGTGGATCATCCGGCAGATGGCCTCGAAGCTGCGCACCTGAATACGCAGGCGCAGTGCTACGCCCTGACTCTGCGCCGAATGCTGCAACAGGCCATGTAATGAGGCGTCCTGCTGCAGGCCGATGAAATCGAAGCCCACCGCCTCGCGCAGGAACAGGCCGTCGCGCTCGGCCAGCGGATGCTCGCGCGGGGTGACCAGCACCAACTGATCGTGACGGTAGGTGAACACCTGCAGATCCTCGGCCGGCACATGCCCGGCGAAGATGCCGATATCGGTCAGCCCCTCGCGCACGGCGCGGATGGTTTCGCTGCTGACCCGCTCCTCCAGATCGATCTTCACCTGCGGGTGCAGGCGACTGAAGCTGGCCAGATCCTCGGGCAGAAACTCGATCACTGCCGAGGTGTTGGCGTGGATGCGCACATGGCCTTTCACCCCTTCGCTGAACTCGCTGAGGTCGGCATTGAGCTGCTCGAGGTTGTCCATCATGTTGCGCGCGTGGTGCAGCAGCGCGTGGCCGGCCGGGGTCAGTTCTACGCCCTTGGGCTGACGATAGAGCAGCGCGATGCCGAGCTGATTTTCCAGGTCGCTGACGCGCTTGCTCACCGCCGCCAGAGCCAGATGCTCGCGCTCGGCGGCGCGGGTCAGGCTGCGCTCGTCGGCGATGGCGACGAACAGCTTGAGGGTGACGAAATCGATACGGCGCATGAAGGTCTCCATTTCGTGTCTGGCGAAGCGAGGCTGCCAGAAAGCTGATTTACAGCATGCCACTTCGCGATACGCGAAGCCTAGCTTGGCCATTGGGCAATTGTCGGCACCGCGCCGCTGCGCCATTCTGCGCACCACGAGAAACGCACAGGCAAATCAGGTGCAGCCATGACTCAAAACAACACCAGCAACATGGCCCTGCAGGGGCTCAAGGTGATCGAGATGGGCCAGCTCATCGCCGGTCCCTTCGCCAGCAAACTGCTCGGCGAATTCGGCGCCGACGTGATCAAGATCGAGCCGCCGAGCGTCGGCGACCCACTACGCAAATGGCGCAAGATCAAGGACGGCACCTCGCTCTGGTGGCACGTGCAGTCGCGCAACAAGCGCTCGCTGACGCTCGACCTGAAGCAGGCTGAAGCCCAGGACATCGTGCGCAAGCTGGTGGCCGAGGCCGATGTGCTGGTGGAGAACTTCCGCCCCGGCACGCTGGAAGGCTGGGGCCTGGGTTATGACGCGCTGAAGGCGATCAACCCACGGCTGATCATGCTGCGCATCTCCGGTTACGGGCAGACCGGCCCCTACCGCGACCTGCCAGGTTTCGGCGTGATCGGCGAAGCCATGGGCGGCCTGCGCCACCTCTCCGGCTACCCCGGCCAGGCGCCGGTGCGCGTGGGCATCAGCATCGGCGACTCGCTGTCCTCGCTGTACGGCGTGATCGGCGTGCTGCTGGCCCTGCAGGAGCGTGCGCGCAGTGGCGAAGGCCAGGAAATCGACGTGGCGCTGTACGAGTCGGTATTCGCCATGATGGAAAGCCTGATCCCCGAATACGATGCCTTTGGCTACATCCGCGAGCCAGCCGGCAGCGCCCTGCCCGGCATCACGCCGTCCAATTCCTACCCGTGCAACGACGGCAGCTACGTGCTGATCGCCGGCAATGGCGACAGCATCTACAAGCGCCTGATGAGCCTGATCGGCCGCGACGACCTGGGCAACGACCCGCGCCTGGCGCAGAACGACGGGCGCAGCCAGCACGCCGAACTGATCGACGGTGCCATCGCCGAATGGACCGCCCAGCGTGGCCGCGACGAAGTGATCGAAGCACTCAAGGGCGCCCGTGTGCCAGCCGGCTACCCCTACACGGCTGCGGACATCGTGCAAGACCCGCACTACCTGGCGCGGCAGATGATCGAGCAGGTGCAGACCAGCGTCGGCCCGCTCAAGGTGCCGGGCGTGCTGCCCAAACTCAGCCGCACACCGGGCCGTATCGGCACCGGCGGCCCGCAGCTCGGTGAGCACAATGACGACATCCTCGCCGGCCTTGGCCTGAGCGCGCAACAGGTCGCCGGACTGCGCGAGCGCGGGATCATCTAACAGCAGTACCACTTAGCCCGTAGGGTGTCGCGGGGCCGCCTAGGCCGTGCGCATTACAACAGTTCGTAGGGTGGACAACGCGAAGCTTGTCCACCAAGACAGCAACGCAGCTCAAGCCGGTGCGCACAGCGCACCCTACGCCGCGAACAACCAGGATCATGCCATGAGCAAACGCCTTTATATCCAGGACGTCGCCACCCGTGACGGCTTCCAGATCGAAGCTTCCTTCATCCCCACCGAAGACAAGATCGCCCTGATCGACCGCCTGTCCCACACCGGCCTGGCCAAGATCGAGGTCACCTCCTTCACCTCGCCCAAGGCCATCCCCAACCTGCGCGATGCCGAAGAAGTGATGCGCGGCATCCAGCGCGTGGCCGGCGTGGAGTACACCGTGCTGGTGCCCAACGTGAAGGGTTGCGAGCGCGCACTGTCCTGCGAAGTGGACGAGATCAACCTGGTCATGTCGGCCAGTGACACCCACGGTCTGGCCAACCTGCGCATGACGCCGGAGCAGTCGCTGGCGCAGTTCGCCGAGATCATCGAGGTCAGCCGTGGCAGCGGCGTATTCATCAACGCCTCGCTGTCGACCACCTTCGGTTGCCCCTTCGAGGGCGAGGTGCCCGAGGCCCGCGTATACGAGCTGACCGAGCGCCTGCTGGAGATCGGCGTGCAGGGCGTGACCCTCTGCGACACCACCGGCATGGCCGACCCGGCCCAGGTGGAGCGCATCTGTCGCGAGTCGCTGCAGCGCTGGCCCGAAGCAGTATTCACCGCGCATTTCCATAACACCCGCGGCATGGGCCTGGCCAATGCCCTGGCAGCCCTGAACGTCGGTATCGACCGCTTCGACGCCTCCCTTGGCGGCCTCGGTGGCTGCCCTTATGCACCGGGCGCCAGCGGCAATATCTGCACCGAGGATCTGGTGCACATGTTCCAGCGTATGGGCCTGGACACCGGCGTGAACCTCGATGCCCTGCTCGACGCCGCCGCCACCCTGCCCGGCCTGATTGGCCACGACGTACCCGGCGCCATCCTCAAGGCCGGCAAGTCGGACCGTCGTTATCCCAAGCCCAAGTGGATGCAGGAAGCCGGGCTCTAAGGCTCGGCCGAGACAAAAAAACGCCCGGTGCAAGCACCGGGCGTTTTCGTTTGCAGCGCAACATCACTGCTGGTTGGAATTCTCCGCCGCCTGGATCAGCTCGGCGCCGATCTCCTGCTCGAATTTCTTCCACACCGGGCGCATCGCTTCACGCCATTCGGCGCGCTGCTGCGGGGTCAGCTCGATGATCTCGGTGGTGCCGGCCTTGGCGATGTCTTGCTTGGCCGTGCGGTTGAGTTCATCAGCCTGCTTGTTCACCTCGACGGAAACCTCGGCCATGACCTTCTCCAGCTCGCTGCGCACGTCATCCGGCAGGCCCTTCCAGAACTTGGTGTTGGTGATCACCATGTAATCGATCAGGCCATGATCGGACTCGGTCATATACTTCTGCACCTCGTGCACCTTCTGGCTGTAGTAGTTCGACCAGGTGTTCTCGGTGCCGTTGACCACGCCGGTCTGCAGGCCCTGGTAGACCTCGGCGAAGCTCATCTTGCGCGGGTTTGCACGGACTGCCTTGAACTGCTCCTCCAGCACCGCCGAGGCCTGCACGCGGAACTTCAGGCCACGGGCATCGGCCGGATCGCGCAACGGTTTGTTGGCCGACATCACCTTCAGGCCGTTGTGCCAGTAGGCTAGGCCGGTGATGTTCTTGTCTTCCATGGAGGTCAGCAGCCCACGGCCCTCAGGGCTAGCCTGGAAGCGGTCGACCGCCTCCATGTTGTCGAACAGAAATGGCAGGTCGAAGATCTGCACCGGTTTGGCGTACTGCTCGAACTTGGCCAGTGACGGCGCCAGCATCTGCACGTCGCCGAGCAGCAGCGCCTCCATCTCCTTGCCATCGCCGAACAGCGACGAGTTGGGGTAGACCTCTACCTTCACCCGGCCTGGCAGGCGCTCTTCGGCCAGTTGCTTGAACAGCAACGCGCCCTGCCCCTTGGGCGTGTTGTCCGCCACCACATGGGCGAACTTGATCAGGATGGGCGCATCCGCAGCCTGGGCCAGGCCGGCACAAGAGAAGATGGCAGCGCAGGCGAGCGCCTTGGCGGTGAATTTGAACATGACGTTACCTCATTGTTTTTGTAGGTCGGTACGTGGGACGAAATGGCCGGCGGCACTGCGCCGCAGGCCGGTATTCAGGCCGGGTTCTCGCCGGCGCGTTGCAGCAGACGACGAGCGCGACCGAGCACCGGGGCGTCGACCATCTGGCCGTCGACCACGAAAACACCTTCGCCGCTGCTGGCCGCTGCCATCACGCGTCGTGCCCAGGCCAGCTCTTCCTCGGCCGGATGCAACGCGTGATGGATGACCTCCACCTGTTTGGGATGGATGCAGAGCAAACCGTCGAAGCCCATGTCACGGGCATCGCGCGTCGTGCGAGCAAGGCCGTCGCGGTCCTCGATGGCGGGGAACACACTGTCCAGTGGCGCCGCCAGGCCTGCCGTGCGCGAATGCAGCAACAGGGCATAACGAGCCTGATCGAGGATGCGTTCGGCCGCAGCGCTGCCGCTGCTCAGACCGAGATCCAGCCCCAGGTCGAGTGCGCCAAAGGACAAACGCTCGACGCCTTCCGCGCGGGCGATTTCCGCCAACGCCAACAAACCCGCCGCACTCTCGATGATCGGCCACACCGGCTTGCCACAAGCAGCCACGCGCACCACCTGCGCGGCACTTTCCACCTTGGGCAGCAGCACGCCGATGACACCCGCATGACGGCCGCACAGTTCGATATCGGCGCCATGGCCGGCATGCTCTGGCGCGTTGATGCGCACCAGCAAGCGAGCCTCTGGATTGGCGATGAGAAAGCCATCGAGATAGGCGCGGGCCTCGACCTTGAGGCTCTCCTGCACCGCGTCTTCCAGGTCGACGATCACCGCGTCGGCACCAACGGCGAGCGCCTTGGGGATGCGCTCCGGTCTACTGGCTGGCACGAACAGCGCGGTACGAATGATGGATGGGCTCATCACACGGCCCCCTGCTGATGCAGACGCTGGATATCGCCAGCGGCGTAGCCCAGCTCGGCGAGCAGCGTATCGGTGTGCTGCCCCAACGCTGGAATGGCGTCCATGCGCGGCTCGAAGGTGTTGTTGCGCCCTGGCGGCAGCAGGGCCGGCAGGCTGCCGCTGGGGCTGTCGACCTGGCGCCAACGCTGGCGCGCTTCGAGTTGCGGGTGAGCCCAGACGCCGGCCATGTCGTTGACCTGGGCATTGGCGATCTGCGCCAGCTCCAGGCGCTCGATCACTTGCGCGGTGCTCATTCGCGAGAAGGCTTCGACGATCAGCGCACGCAGCTCTCTGCGGTTTTCGGAACGTTTGAAGTTGGCGGCAAAGCGCTCGTCACTGGCCAGTTCGGGCTGCTCCAGCACCTTGGCGCAGAACGCCTGCCACTCACGTTCGTTCTGCAGGCCGAGCATCACCGTGCCGCCGTCGCCAGCCGGGAACGGGCCGTAGGGGTAGATGGTCGAGTGCGCGGCGCCAGCGCGCGGCGGCGGCGTGGCGCCATCGTAGGCGTAGTACAGCGGGTAACCCATCCACTCCACCAGGCTTTCCAGCATCGACACATCGACGCGACTGCCGACACCGGTCTTGCCGCGCAGCATCAGCGCTGACAGCACGCCGGTGTAGGCGTACATGCCGGCAGCGATATCGGCGATAGAGCAGCCGGCCTTGGCCATCTCCTCCTCGCCAGCACCGCCAGTGACAGAGAGAAAGCCGCCCTCGCTCTGGATCAGCAGGTCGTAAGCCTTCTTCTGCTCGTACGGGCCGCCCTCGCCATAGCCGGAGATGTCGCAGACGATCAGTTGCGGGAAGCGTTCGTGCAGCGCTTCGAACGACAAGCCCATGCGCGCGGCGGCACCAGGTGCAAGGTTCTGCACCAGCACATCGGCCTTGGCCAGCAGGCTGCCGAGCACCTGCATCGCATCGTCCTGCTTGAGGTCGAGGGTCAGGCTTTCCTTGGAGCGGTTGGTCCAGACGAAATGCGAGGCCAGACCGTCGACGCGCTCGTCATAGCCACGGGCGAAATCGCCACTGCCGGGACGCTCGACCTTGATCACTCGCGCGCCGAGGTCGGCGAGCTGGCGGGTACAGAACGGCGCAGCGATGGCGTGCTCCAGGCTGACCACGGTGATGCCATCCAGTGGCCGGGGTTGTTGTGCGTTGTTCATGTCCATGTCCTCGGTCAGGCCAGCTGGCTCAGGTCGTCGGTCTCGCGCAGGCGCCAGACCCGCTCGATCAGCACGCCCGCCTCATCGCTGCTGCGCTTGCCGGCAAAGGCCAGCAGGCGGCGGAACTTGTCTTCCAGCTCGACACGGCTGAGGGTGTTACCGGGGTCGCCCTTGGGCTCGTCGATGGCACCACGCAGGGTGCGGCCATCGGTGGTGATCACCTCGACGCGGCCCAGCCAGCGCTGCGGATAGGCCACATCGACTTCAGGGTCCAGGCGCATCTGCACCTTGTCGCGGAAGGCGGCCACGGCCGGGTCTTGCAGGGCCAGGTTGGCGAACTCGGTCAGCTGCGCACTGCCATGCACGGCGATCAGGCCGAGCACGGTGCCCATGGAGAACTTGGCCTGGTGCACGGTCTGCGGCACCTTCACCCGGCCGAGCACATCGATGGCGCCTTGATGCACGCGGGCGATGACGCGCTCGATCTGCTCGTGGCGCAGGCCTTCGCGCTGCATCAGGCCAAGCAGTGCGTCAGCCGCCGGATGGGTGTGCCGGCAGGAGGCGTGAAACTTGAACGAGGTTTCCACCAGCGCCCAGCGCCGACCGAGACGGTCCGAGAGCTTGCCTGGATTGGCGTCACTGGACATGCCCGCGGCCATGCCCTGCTCGCCTTCGAGAATGTTCTGCGCGCCGGTCAGGCCCTGCTCGGTGAAGTAGGCGGCCAGCAGGCCATCAGCCGCGGCCTTGGCGGTATGCAGTTGCTTGGAGTCGGCGGCGTCGCGCAGGAACTCCCACAAGCCGGCGGCCTGGGTACCGGCATTGCCGAGCAGGTGGACGAACTGCTGCTGATCGAAGTCCAGCAGCTTGCCCACCGCCACCGCCGCAGCCAGGGTGCCGACCGTCGCCGTGGTGTGGAAGATGCGGTAGTGCGAGCGACCCAGGAACTCGCCGATGCGAATGCCCGCCTCATAGCCGGCGACCGAGGCCAGCAGCAGCTCGCGGCCGGATTTTCCGAGGTCCTGCGCCGCAGCCAGGGCCGCCGGAAACACCACCGTGGCCGGGTGCAGCACCGAGCTGTTGTGCAGATCGTCCTGCTCCACCAGGTGCGACGATGCGCCGTTGACCAGTGCGGCAAAGTACGCCGAGGTGCCACGACCATTGACCAGGATGCGCGCCGGACCATCGGCCGGGCCCATCTTCTGCGCATAGGCCTCGAACAGTGGGATCGGCCGTGCGCCTTCGCTGGCGAGGGCCGAGCCGAGCCAGTCGAGGAACAGGTCTTCGGTGCGATCCAGTACGTGCTCGGGAATCTGCTCGTAATTGAGATTGGCGAGGAATGCAGCGAGTTGCTGAGTATGTGTGCTCATCGCGGAGACCTCAGAAAGAGCGTGGCAGCTCGAGCAGATGCTCGGCCACGTAGCTCAGGATCAAGTTGGTGGAAATCGGAGCCACTTGGTACAGGCGGGTCTCGCGGAACTTGCGCTCGACGTCGTATTCGTTGGCAAAACCGAAGCCACCGTGGGTCTGCAGGCAGGCGTTGGCCGCCTCCCAGCTGGCCTTGGCCGCCAGGTACTTGGCCATGTTCGCTGCCGCTCCGGCGTTGCGCCCGGCGTCATATTCCTCGCAGGCGCGCCAGCGCATCAGGTCGGCGGCCTCGATCTCGATATGCGCCTCGGCGATGGGGAACTGCACGCCCTGGTTCTGGCCGATGGGTCGGCCGAACACCACGCGATCGCGGGCGTATTGCGCGGATTTCTCGATGAACCAGCGACCGTCACCGATGCATTCGGCAGCGATCAGCGTGCGCTCGGCATTGAGGCCATCGAGGATGTAGCGGAAGCCCTTGCCCTCTTCGCCGATCAGGCTGCTGGCGGGAATTCCCAGGTTGTCGAAGAACAGCTCGTTGGTCTCGTGATTGACCATGTTGGCGATCGGCTGCACGGTCAGGCCGTTGCCGATGGCCTCGCGCAGGTCGACCAGAAAGATCGACATGCCTTCGGACTTGCGCTGCACCTCGGCCAGCGGCGTGGTGCGCGCCAGCAGGATCATCAGGTCGGAGTGCTGCACGCGGGAGATCCACACCTTCTGCCCGTTGATGACGTACTTGTCGCCCTTCTTGACTGCAGTGGTCTTGATCTTGGTGGTGTCGGTGCCGGTGGTGGGCTCGGTGACGCCCATCGACTGCAGACGCAGCTCGCCGCTGGCGAGCTTGGGCAGGTAGTAGCGCTTCTGCTCCTCGCTGCCGTTACGCAGCAGGGTGAACATGTTGTACATCTGCCCGTGGATGGTGCCGGAGTTGCCACCGCAGTGGTTGACCTCCTCGAGGATCACCGAGGCTTCGGCCAGCCCCAGGCCCGAGCCGCCGTATTCCTCGGGGATCATCGCCGACAGCCAGCCGGCTTCAGTCATGGCCGTGACGAAGGCCTCGGGGAAGCCCTTCTCTTCATCGATCTTGCGCCAGTATTCGGCCGGAAACTCCGCACAGAGCGCGCGCACGCCTTCACGGATGGCGTTGAGTTCTTCGTTGTTATAAGCGTTCATCGGTGTCCCTCGGAAATCGCGTCGTGGCACCCGCCGGGCTCCCACGAATCAGTGTTTGCAATCAGAAATCAGTCGAACTGCACGTCGGCGCGCTGCGCCAGGCCGGCCTCGTTGCCCGCCCAAAGCTCGGCCTGGCCCTCGCCGCTGATGCGCCCGCCCACCTCGAACGGCTGCGGCGCGATCAGCGGGCGCAGGCCGCGGTAGGCGAAGCGGCGCAGACGCGCCTGCGGGTTGGCGCGGCAGAAGGCGCGCAGGTTCAGGGTGGCGGTCAGCGGGCCGTGCACCACCAGGCCGCTATAGCCTTCGGTTTCGGTGACGTAGGGCCAGTCGTAATGGATGCGGTGGCCGTTGAAGGTCACGGCGCTGTAGCGAAACAGCAAGGTGCTGGACGGCGTGACCGCCTCGCGCCAGTCGCCGGCAACCAGCGGTTCGCCGCTGCTGGTCTTGGGCGGGCTTGGCTCGCGGTAGACGATGTCCTGCTCCTCGCGGATGGCCAACTGGCCGTCCTGCAGGTAATCGTGCTGCACCGTGACGAACAGCAGCGCGCCGGTACGGCCGTGCTTTTCCTCGATGTGTTTGATGGTCGAGACCCGGCTGGCTTCGCCGCCCACGCGCAGTGGCTGGATGAACTCGACACGACCGCCAGCCCACATGCGGTTGCGGTTGTCAGCCGGCGGCAGGAAGCCACCGCGCGCCGGATGGCCGTCCTCGCCCAGACCGTTCTCGGCGACCGGCTCCTGAAAGAATGCCCAGTGCCACAGCGGCGGCAGCGCCTCGCCATGGGCCGGCGTGGCTTCGCCGAAGGTGGCGGCGATGCGCTTGACCAGATTGCGGCTGAGTTGGTCGTGGACTTCTTCGCTACGACCGATCCAGGCGGAGAAAGCAGAATCACTCATGAGGCAGGTTCCAGCTCGGTTCTTGTGTGAGCTGGAGCATGCGACGCAGCATGCGTTCAGAGAATCCGCATTTATTTAAACCAGCGTTCGGATATGCTTAACACCACATTTCTATATGGGAGGGGCTTTAGCCGCGATGTTTTCCGGGGAAGCCAGGGCGTCGCGGCTAAAGCGGATCGCCGCCCGGCCCCTCCCACAGAAGCAGAGGAACCCATGCATTTCGATCTGCCCGACCTGCGCCTGTTCATCCACATTGCCGAGTCGCCGAGCCTAACCCAGGGCGCGCGTAAGGCGTTTCTCTCGCCGGCCGCCGCCAGTGCGCGGATCAAGGCATTGGAGGGCCAGCTCGGTTCGCGCCTGCTGTACCGCGACAGCCGTGGCGTCGAGCTGACCCCGGCCGGCCAGCGCCTGTTGCAGCATGCGCGGCTGATCATGCGTCAGGTGGACTACCTGAAAAGCGAATTCACCGAATACGGCACCGACGCCGCCGGGCATATCCGCATCTTCGCCAACACCACTGCAGTGACCGAATTTCTCCCCGAGGTGCTGGCCGGTTTTCTCGCCGAACGTCCCGGCGTTACCGTCGACCTGCAGGAGCGTCTGAGCCGCGATATCGTCCGTGGCGTACTCGATGGCGCGGCGGATCTCGGCATCATCGCCGGCCCGGTGCAGGCGCCAGGTTTGCAGGTGCTGCACTTCAGCACAGACCGCCTGGTGCTGGCCGTGCCGCTGGGCCATGCCCTGGCGCAGCGGCAGTCGGTAAGTTTCGCCGACACCCTCGCCTACCAGCACATCGGCCTGCACGAAGGCAGCACCCTGCTGAGTTTTTTGCGTGAGCAAGTGGAAGAACTCGGCGGCAACCTGGCCCTGCGTATCCAGGTCTCGAGCTTCGAGGCGATCTGCCGGATGATCGAAGGCGGCGTCGGCATCGGCATCATCCCCGAGTCGGCTGCACGCCGGCACAGCCGCACCATGCAGCTGGCCATCCTGCAGTTGGACGAAGCCTGGGCGGTGCGCGAGCGCAGCATGCTGGTACGTGAGCTGGATGCGCTGCCGGGCAGCGTACGCGCGCTGATCGACCGGCTGAACCAGGGCGTCTAGCGCCGGGCGAAATTCCGGGCAAAAAAAGGGCGACCAATTGGTCGCCCGCCCATTCAAGGCATTCCTCGAAAGGAATGCGGAAACGCTTGCACCCAAATCACGCAGGATGATCGGGACGACCTCAGTGTCGCCGCCGGTGCCTGCCCTGCCTATTGCACCAAGGTCGTAGGGCACGTGACCAATGGCGGGCCATACTCCGGCAACATTTCGCCGGCCATGGAGACGCCATGAACACCGAGCACCTCGCCCTGTTGCAGCAGGCCCCAGCCAGCATCCACGACGATGACACCTGGGCCAGGCTCTGCTGCGAACAAGCCCTGCTGGCACTCGAAGAAGGCTGTTATGCGGTCGGCGCACTGCTGGTGGATGGCGCAGGTGAATTGCTGTGCAGCGCTCGCAACCAGGTGTTCACCTCGACTTACAGCAGCGCCGCTCACGCGGAGATGCAGGTGCTCGACCAGCTCGAAAGCGAACATGCGCAAGTCGACCGCCGAGGTCTGACCCTCTACGTCAGCCTCGAACCCTGCCTGATGTGCTACGGCCGTATCCTGCTGGCTGGCATCACCCGCGTGCGCTATCTGGCACGCGACCGTGACGGCGGCTTCGCCCTGCGTCACGGCCGCCTGCCTCCGGCATGGGCCAATCTCGCTTCCGGTTTGTGCGTGGTGCAGGCCAAGGTCGATCCCTACTGGCTCGACCTGACCGGGCAACTGATCGAGCGCCTGCAAGACCGACGAGCCATGCGCGAGCGCGTGCTCGCGGCCTGGCGCGGCGGTCGTTGAAAGCCGCAGGGGGCGCCGTGCGCACCAAAAATCTCAGGCATCAGCCAGGGCTAGCGGGGCGTTGGTGCGCGCGGCGCACCCTACGTCTACTCCTTGCCCAGCCCGTGCTGCCGTAGCTTGTTGGCGATGGTGGTGTGGGAAACGCCGAGGCGCTTACCCAACTGACGGCTGCTCGGGTGGTCGCGAAACAGCCGCTCCAGCACCGCCTTCTCGAAGCGGCCGAGAATATCGTCGAGGCCGCCTTCCACCGAAAACTCGCCCAACGGCTGTGGCGCACCATAATCCGGCAGGCGGATATGCTCGGCCTTTACCGTGCCGCCATCGCACAGCGAAACCGCCTGAAACAGCACGTTCTCCAACTGCCGCACGTTGCCCGGCCAGTGGTAATGGGCCATGCGCTCGAAGGCCTGCGGCGCCAGCTTGGGCAGCGCGCAACCGATCTGCCGGCTGGCCGAATCGAGAAAGTGCTCGACCAGAGGCGCCAGGCCGTCGAGGCATTCACGCAGCGGCGGGATATGCAGGCTGAGCACATTGAGGCGGTGGTAGAGATCCTGACGAAACTCGCCGTGGGCGCAAAGCTCGGACAGGTCGACCTGGGTGGCGCAGATCACCCGTACGTCCAGATACACCTCCTCATCGCTGCCGACACGGCGGAAGCAGCCATCCTGCAGAAAGCGCAGCAACTTGGCCTGCAGACGCGGGCTCATCTCGCCGACGCCGTCGAGAAACAACGTGCCGCCAGCAGTCAGCTCTAGCAGACCGAGTTTGCCTTCCGGGCGCGCGCCCTCGAAGGCGCCGGGGCCGTAGCCGAACAGCTCGGTCTCGGCCATGGACTCGGGCAGGCCGGCGCAGTTGAGCGCCATGAACGGCGACTGCCCACGCGGGCTGGCCAGGTGACAAGCGCGCGCCAGTAATTCCTTGCCGGTACCGGTTTCACCCTCGATCAGCAGCGGCGCATCCAGCGGCGCCATGCGCCGCGCTTCCTTGACCACCGCCGCCATCACTTTGGAGCTCTGGAAGATCGAGTCGAAGCCGCGCAGCTCCTGTTTGCGCACGTGGTAGATGCGCTCACCGACGCGGTCGGCGCGGTGCAGGGTCAGCACCGCACCGGCCAGCGCCTCGCTGTCGTCGTGTTCGTTCTGCAGCGGGGCGATATCGGCGAGAAACACATCGCCCTTGATCTTCACCCGCAGGCCGTTGATCCGCGTCTTGTTGGCGCGCACCAGCTCCGGCAGGTCGAAGTCTTCGGCGTAGCGCGACAGCGCCATGCCCGGTACCTCGTCCACGCGCACGCCGAGCAACTGCGCGGCGCTACGGTTGGCGGCGACGATACTGCCGCCCATGTCGATGGACAGCACGGGGAAATCCAGTGCACCAAGCAGCGCATTGAGCTCCAGGTGACGCCGTTCGCTGGGCATCAGTCCGACGCGCTTGACACCGAATACGCCGGCAATGGCCTCGAACTTCGGCCTCAGAGACTGGAACTGCAGATTGATCAGATTCGGACAGTGCAGGTAGATGGCGTTGCCCTGCTCGCCCCCGACTTCGCCACGGGCGACGTTGATGCCGTAGTCGACCAGCAGGTTGAGGATGTCACGCAGGATGCCGACTCGGTTCTGGCAGTGGACCTTGATACGCATGGCTCAGGCTCTTGTTGTTGTGGCCGCCGGGTCGCAGAAATCGACGATGGCAGCATAATTTCCGTCAAGAATATGTGACACCAAAACCAACCAGCAAGCTGGATATTCGCCATTCCGGCAAAATCGTAATCAAAATTTTACAGTTTCTGGACTCTGCGTAAGGCACCGCCTCTCACTCGCCTGCTTTCAACCCGAGCAATCAGCGGCATGCTCGGGTCAAGACAAGAACAACAGCCCCCAGAAGGAGGCAGCGATGAAGAGTACGCAGTACCTGGCCCGGGAACCGGACGAGAGTGGCTTTATCCATTACCCGGAAAGCGAGCATCAGGTGTGGAATACCCTGATCACCCGCCAGCTGGAGGTGATCGAGAATCGCGCCTGCCAGGAATACCTGGACGGTATAGAGCAACTCGGCCTGCCCATGGAGCGCATTCCGCAGCTCGGCGAGATCAACCGTGTGCTCGAAGCCAGCACCGGCTGGCGCGTGGCGCGGGTGCCGGCGCTGATCCCGTTCCAGACCTTCTTCGAGCTGCTGGCCAGCAAGCAGTTTCCCGTCGCCACCTTCATCCGCACGCCCGAGGAGCTGGACTACCTGAAGGAACCGGACATCTTCCACGAGATATTCGGCCACTGCCCAATGCTCACCAACCCCTGGTTCGCCGAATTCACCCACACCTACGGCAAGCTCGGCCTTCAGGCCACGAAAGAGCAGCGCGTCTATCTGGCGCGGCTGTACTGGCTGACCATCGAATTCGGCCTGCTCGACACCCCACAGGGCCGGCGCATCTACGGTGGCGGCATCCTCTCCTCGCCGAAGGAAACTCTCTACGCGCTGTCCGACGTGCCCGAACACCAGCCCTTCGATGCACTCGAAGCGATGCGCACGCCGTATCGCATCGATATCCTGCAGCCGGTGTACTTCGTCCTGCCCGAGCTCAAGCGCCTGTTCGAGTTGGCTCAGGAAGACATCATGGCGCTGGTGCATCAGGCCATGGCGCTCGGCCTGCACGCGCCGAAATTTCCGCCGAAAGCCGCGTAGCCTTTTTAGCTCCCTCGCCCATTCATTGGCGAGGGAGCTGTTCGATACCGCTTACCTTCTATGCTCTGACCTCTAATCCTCAAGGAGCCTGAAATGACCAGCCTTGCCCAAGCCCAATGTGAAGCCTGCCGCGCCGATGCGCCGAAAGTGACCGATGAAGAACTGGCCGAGCTGATCCGCGAGATCCCCGAATGGAACATCGAGGTGCGCGGCGACCACATGGAGCTGGAGCGCGTGTACCTGTTCAAGAACTTCCGCCATGCCCTGGCCTTCACCAATGCCGTGGGCGCCATCGCCGAGGAAGTGGGTCACCATCCGGCGCTGCTCACCGAATGGGGCAAGGTCACCGTCACCTGGTGGAGCCACGAGATGCGCGGCCTGCACCGCAACGACTTCATCATGGCCGCACGTACCGACGTATTGGCCGCCAGCGCCGAGGGCCGCAAGTTAGCCATTTCGCCCAGGTCGCCCGCGTGCCGGGCGATCCCATCCTCAGCCTGATGGAAGCCTATCGGCAGGACAGCAACCCGGCGCGCCTGGACCTTGGCGTCGGCGTCTACAAGGACGCCCAAGGCCTGACGCCGATCCCGCGCGCAGTGAAACTGGCCGAGCAACGCCTGCTCGACCTCGAACAGACCAAGACCTACATCGGCGGCCATGGCGACGCGGCGTTCGGCACGCTGCTCAGCCAGCTGGTGCTGGGTGTGGACTCGGCACTGCTCGCCGAGCAGCGCGCCGGCGCAACGCAAACACCAGGCGGCACCGGTGCCCTGCGTCTGGCGGGTGATTTCATTCGTCACTGCCTGCCGGGGCGTGGGATCTGGCTGAGCGATCCGACCTGGCCGATCCATGAAACCCTGTTCGCCGAAGCCGGGCTCAAGGTCGGCCACTACCCCTACGTCGGCGCTGACAACCGCCTCGACGTGGAAGCCATGATCGCCGCCCTCGCTCACCTGCCCAAGGGCGACGTGGTACTGCTGCATGCCTGCTGCCACAACCCCACCGGTTTTGACCTGACCCCGCGCGACTGGAAACGCGTGCTGGAGGTGGTCAAGGCACGTGAACTGCTGCCGCTGATCGACTTCGCCTACCAGGGCTTCGGTGATGGCCTGGAAGAAGACGCCTGGGCAGTGCGCCTGTTCGCCGCCGAGTTGCCGGAGCTGCTGATCACCAGCTCCTGCTCGAAGAACTTCGGCCTCTATCGCGAACGCACCGGTGCCCTGATCGTCTGCGCCAGCGGCGCAGAGAAACTCATCGACATTCGCAGTCAGTTGGCCTCCATCGCCCGCAACCTGTGGTCGACGCCGCCCGCCCATGGCGCGGCGGTGGTGGCGCAGATACTCGGCGACGAGGAGTTGAAAGGCCTCTGGCTGGACGAGCTGGAAGGTATGCGCCTACGCGTGGCCAGCCTGCGCCGTGGCCTGGTCGAAGCACTTGCGCCGCACGGTTTGAACGAGCGTTTCGCGCATATCGCCGAACAGCGCGGCATGTTCTCCTACACCGGCCTGTCGCCGCTGCAGGTGCAACGCTTGCGCGAGGAGTTCAGCGTGTACATGGTCGGCAGCGGCCGCGCCAACGTCGCGGGGCTGGATGCCAGCCGACTGGATCAACTAGCCGACGCCATCGCTCGAGTCTGCGTGAACTGAGTCAACAGGCGGCTGGTCTTAGAGCCTGTTTACGATCTCGCGAGCTAGAGCGATACAAGGCAAAAACAAGCGAGGAAGCGCAGTTTACGAGTGGTAAATGAGCATTCCGACCGGGCTGGCGCTCCAGCTTGTTTTTAACGCAGTAGCGCCGACGCGCAGCAGATCGTAAACAGGTTCTTAGAGACCGCCGCCTGCCAGCTTCACAGCTATAGTGCGGTCATCGCCATTCACGACGGATTCGCCAATGGCCGTACCCAGCAACATCCTTTTTCGCGCCTACCAGCGCATCATCCACAGCCTGGCGTTTTACCCGACGCTGATCGCCATCGGCTTTTTCCTGCTGTGCCTGCTGACCATGGCTGCCGAGTACCAACCATGGATGATGGCGTTCAAGGATCACGTCGATCTTGGCCTGGTAAGCAATGCAGACAATGCCAGGCTGATCCTCGGCACGCTGGTCACGGGTATTCTGTCATTGATGGTGTTCAGTTTCTCGATGGTCATGGTGGTGCTCAACAACGCAGCCGCATCGCTGTCACCACGGGTGATTCCCGGCCTGGTCAGTAACAAGGGGCACCAGAAAACCCTGGGGTTCTACCTCGGCACCATCCTCTACGCGCTGCTGCTGATCACCACCATCGAGCAGGGCAACAATGAGCGAATACCCAGCCTCGGCGTACTCATAACCCTGGCCCTGGGCATCGTCTGCCTGGGCTTGTTCGTGCACTTCATTCGCTCGATATCGCAGTCGATTCAGGTCGAGCACATCCTCGGTAACCTCTACAGCACCAGCCTGGAAAAGCTCGATGCCTGCGGTGGCAGTCCAGCTTCGCGCGACGTCGCGCCCCAATGGCCGGATGACAGTGAGTGGATCACCGTTCACGCGCAGCGCAACGGCTACTTCAAGGAGCTCAACATCAAGGAGGTCAACACGCTGCTGCAGCGCCATCAGGTACGGATGACAGTCCTTGCCCACCGCGGTTTCTTCGTCAGCGAGGGGCATCCGCTGTTTCGCCTGGAGCGTCCGCTAGATGGAGCCGTGTGCCAGCAACTGCTCGATTGCTTCGACTTCTTCATCGAGGAGTACGCCAGCAGCCATTACTTCTTCGGTTGCCGGCAGATGTCGGAGATCGCCGTGAAGGCGCTGAGCCCCGGCATCAACGATCCGGGCACGGCAATCAAGACCGTGGACCTGCTCAGCGTACTGTTGAGCAGACGCCTGGCGCTGTCCGAACGAGATTTCGCCAGCCTGCCCGACGAGCCACCGCGGCTGTGCTACCAGGAGCTTTCGCTGGACCAGCTACTGCTGCAACTGCTGGGTCCGATACGCACCTATGGCGCCGCCGATGTCTGTGTGCTGGTCAGCCTGCTGCAGGCCTTCAAGAACCTGCTGCATCGCCCTGCCAGCTGCCAGCAACGCGCCGACCTTCTGTGCCATGCACGCAGCGTACGCGACACCGCCGAGCGCCATTTGCGCGAGCGGCGTGATCGCGAGGAAATCAACGATTTCATCACTCGCATCAATCGCGCGTTGCAGGACTCGGATCAGCCGCTGGCGCCCCTGCAAATCGCGAACGAGGCACCATGATGGTGCCAAGTTTGCCGCCAAAAAATTGCATGACCGTTCATCAGTAAAAATAATCGTTATAAATCAAATAGATAAAAACGAAACGCAAAAAACATGGCGTACTTCATGCTTGCTATCAGGGGCACAGTTCCCTAGGGTAGTTTGCATGTGGTCCCTGATTGCCCCCATCAGTTCATTGCTGAGCGGGGTCGCGTTACTCCTGCTTGGCAATGGTCTGCTCAACACCCTCCTGACCCTGCGTGGCGTCGCCGAAGGCTACTCCACCACGATGCTCGGACTGATCATGTCCGGGTACTTCGTCGGGTTCCTCCTCGGTACCTGGCTGGCGACTCCGCTGGTCAAACGTATCGGGCACATTCGCGCGTTCGCCTGTTGTGCCGCCCTGGCCGCCATCGCCGCCCTGCTCCATCTGCTGCTGATAAATCCCTGGGTCTGGCTGGGCCTGCGGGTGCTCTACGGCCTGGGGCTGGTGACGTTGTACATGGTCATCGAGAGCTGGCTCAACGCCCAGGCGCCCAACGAGAAGCGCGGCCAGGTGTTCGCCGTGTACATGGCGGTCAACCTTGGCGCACTGGCGCTGGCCCAGCAGTTGCTGCACCTGGCCGACCCGGTGCAATTCACGCTGTTCGCCATCGCAGCAATCCTCATCAGCGCTGCGCTGATGCCCATTACCCTGACTCGTCAGGCACAGCCGAGCCTGCCGGAAACGCCGCCGACCAACCTGCGCCAACTGTGGACTATCGCACCGCTGGCGATAGTCGCCGCCGGGCTTTCCGGCCTGGCCATGGGCGGTTTCTGGGGCATGGCGCCGGTCTACGCCAGCCTGGCCGGCTTCGATACCTCCGGCGTAGGCCTGCTGATGACCGCGACCATTCTCGGCGGCGCCCTGTTGCAATGGCCCATCGGTATCTACTCGGATCGTCACGACCGGCGCCAGGTACTGCTCTGGGTGGTGATACTGGCAGTCGCCCTGGCGCTGATCATGAGCCTACTGCCGGCCGGTCCGCTGCTACTCGGCGCCATCTTCATCTGGGGTGGGCTGGCCTTCGCCATCTACCCAATCGCTGTGGCGCAACTGATCGACCAGTTGCACAGCGACGAGATTCTTTCCGGCTCAGCCAGCTTGCTGATGGTCAATGGCATCGGCTCGGTGTGCGGCCCGTTGCTGGCTGGCGTGCTGATGGAGCAACTGGGCGCCAGCGCACTGCCACTGTACTTCGCCTGCACCCTCGGCCTGCTGGCCGCCTATACCTTTTACCGGCTGCGCCATGTCAGCGATCTGGTCAGCGGCGACGCCGCGCACTTCACGCCCATGCTGCGTACCAGCCCTACGGTGCTGGAGCTGATGCCCGATGCACCACCGCAAGATCACGAAGCTACGGAGGAACCTTCCCCCCACGCCTCCTGAACACCTGGCAGGCTGTTGAAAAACGACCTGCTGAAGGACGGCTGTTTCGGCAAGGCCCCGAGCCTACCCCAAGCAGCCAGAAACCCGGCCCCTCGGCCGCGCACATTCGCGCCGAGCCGCAGCGGCCACTTCTGGAGAAACAACGATGCTATTAGCTACCGACCTGGATGGAACCTTTCTCGCTGGCGACCCCGAAGATCGCCTGAGCCTCTATCAGACCATCGCCGCCCACCCCGAAATCAAGCTCGCCTACGTCACCGGGCGCAGCCTAGAAGCCGTGCTGCCGCTGCTGGCCGACCCAACGTTGCCGCAGCCGGACTACATCATCGCCGACGTCGGCGCGACCCTGGTGCATGGCGACAGCCTGCAACCGATCCAGCAGTTGCAAAGCGTGGTCGATGCCCGCTGGCCCGGCGAAACCCAGGTAGCCAGCGCCATCGAGCCGTTCGGTCTGGAACGCCAGGACGTGCCACAGGCGCGTCGCTGCTCCTACTTCTGCACGCCCGAACAGGCGGCCAACCCGGCACTACGCGAGATCGCCGATGAGCTCGGTTGCGACCTGCTGTACTCCGCCGAGCTGTACCTGGATTTCCTGCCCAAGGGCGTGAACAAGGGCAGCAGCCTGCAGGCCCTGGCCGACTGGCTGGAGCTGAGCCACGATCAGGTGCTGGCCGCTGGCGACACGCTCAATGACCTGTCCATGCTCAGCTCCAGCTTCCATGGCGTGTGCGTCGGCGAGTCGGAAACCGCATTGCTGGAAGCCACCAACCACCATTCACGCACCCTGCACGCCGAGCGTCCGGGCTGCGGCGGCATCCTCGAAGCCTTTGCCCACTTCGGCTTCCTCGGCGAGCACGGTATCGCCGCCGAACGCCGCCAGGCCGCGCAACCCGGCAAGGCCGAGCTGGTGATGGTCTATCACCGCCTGCCCTATGAGGAATACCGCAACGCGGCCGGCAAGCTGCAACGCCGCCGACCCACTTCGCCCAATGGCATCATCCCCACCCTGCTCAGCTTCTTCGGCGACGGCCGCCCCGGTTCCTGGGTTGCCTGGGCTGTGCACGAGGATGGCGACGAACCGTTCGACAGCCACACCACCGTGGACGCCGAGCGCTATCCCAAGCTCACCGCCGCGCGGGTCAAGCTGAGCAAGGAAGAAGTCGATATCTTCTACAAGCGCTTCTCCAAGGAAGCCTTCTGGCCAACTCTGCACACCTTCTGGGAACGCGCCACCTTCAACGAGGACGACTGGCAGGTATTCCTCAAGGTCAACCGCGCCTTCGCCGAACGCACCGCGCTGGAGGCCGCCGAAGGCGCCATCGTCTGGCTGCACGACTACAACCTGTGGATGGTGCCGGCCTACCTGCGCGAGCTGCGCCCGGACCTGCGCATCGCCTTCTTCCACCACACCTACTTCCCCTCGGCCGACGTGTTCAACGTGTTGCCGTGGCGCCGGCAGATCGTCGGCAGCCTGTTGCAGTGCGACTACATCGGCTTCCACATTCCACGCCAGGTGGAGAACTTCGTCGACGTCGCTCGTGGCGTGTTCCCGCTGAAAACCCTGGAGCGGCAGAACTGCGCGCCGCGCTTCATCACTTACGGCTGCGCCGTGGGCCTGGAGCGCATGACCACCGAACTGGACACCGGCACCCGTCAGGTCAAGCTCGGCGCACACCCTGTCGGGCTGGACATAGACCGCGTGCGAGGCGCCCTGGAGGCGCCGAAGATCAAGGAACTGATGGGTCAACTGCGTGAGGAAATGAAAGGCGTGAAGCTGATCCTCTCGGTAGAGCGCCTCGACTACACCAAAGGCATTCTGGAAAAGCTCAACGCTTACGAGCGCCTGCTGGCCGATAACCCCGAGCTGATCGGCAAGGTCACCCTGGTCACCGTGTGCGTACCGGCGGCCAAGGAGATGACCGTCTACAACGAGCTGCAAAGCCAGATCGAGCAGGCGGTCGGCCGTATCAACGGCCGCTTCGCACGCATTGGCTGGACGCCGCTGCAGTTCTTCTTCCGCAGCCTGCCCTTCGAGGAAGTCAGCGCCTGGTACGCCATGGCCGACGTCATGTGGATCACCCCGCTACGTGACGGCCTCAACCTGGTGGCCAAGGAGTTCGTCGCAGCGCAGGGCTTGCTCGGCGGACGTGGCGTGCTGGTGCTGTCGGAGTTCGCCGGTGCCGCAGCCGAGCTCAAGGGCGCGCTGCTGACCAACCCGCATGATCCGGCAGACCTGGCGCAGACCTGCTATCTGGCGTTGAACCTGCCGAAAAGCGAGGCCCAGGCGCGCCTGCGCGAGCTGTTCGATATCGTCTGCTACAACGACATTCGCCGCTGGGGCGAGGAGTTCCTGGCGGGCGTGCAAGTGCAGGAAGAACCCAAGCCGCTGACGTTGGTGAGCTGAGAAAGCCCTTCGCGGCTGAAGCGGAATACCGCACAGCCGCTCCTACGGCCTAACTGGTCTGGTAGGAGCGGCTTCAGCCGCGAAGGCGCAGTCTCGTTTCCCCGGATTTCATCCGGGCTACGTTTGCCGAGAAATTCGCCGTCAACCTTCCTGGCTATCGACCACGCAGTTGATCATCCATGGCACACCGAAACGGTCAGTGAGCATGGCGAATTGGGTCGCCCAGAAGGTAGCCTGCAACGCCATCTGCACCTCGCCACCAGCCGACAGTGCTTCATATAGGCGTTCGGCCTCCGGCACGTTGTCCACCTGCAGAGAAATCGAGCAGCCCTTGATGCCCTCGTGCGGATACTGCGGGATGGTGTCCGACGCCATCAGGATCTGATCACCCGCCGTCAGGCACACGTGCATCACCCGATCGTGAAACTCCGGCGGCACCTCGCCAGCATCCGGGCTCTCGCCGAAGCGCATCAGTTCCAGCTTGCCGCCCAGTAGCTCCGCGTAGAAGTTGAAGGCTTGCTCGCACTGGCCATCGAACATCAGATAGGCATGAATCTTCATCGCTACTCTCCTTGATTTTCACTGCTCATGCGTGCGCGGATACGTTCTTCCTGCTCACGCAACTCGGGGGTGAATTCGGCGCCGAAATCTTCGGCCTCGAAGATCTGCCGAATCTCGATATCGGATTCGCCAGGCATGGGGTTGGGACAACGTTTGACCCAGTCGACGCAGGCCTGCAGCGACTCGACCTGAAAGATCCAGAAGCCGGCTACCAGCTCCTTGGTCTCCATGAACGGGCCATCGATCACCGTGCGCTGCGCCCCGGAAAACCTCACACGGGCGCCCCTGGAACTGGGGTGAAGACCTTCGGCAGCCTGAATCACGCCAGCGGCCGCCAACTCTTCGTTGTAACGGCCCATGGCCGTCAGCAGCTCTTCGCTGGGCATCACACCGGCTTCGGAATCGGCCGTCGCTTTGACAACCACCATGAAACGCATCGCCTTTCTCCTTGTTCGAGTCGAAGTCGCGCGCAGGGTGTCTCCCTACGGCTGACAGTGAACCCAGGGCGGGGTTCTATGCAGTAGTCGAACGAGTGAAGAAAGAATCGACAGGCGCTAGGAATATTTTCGTCGGGTCGCCTGATACGACCCGCGGCAGGGATAGAGTGCGCGGCGCCTCAAGGAACGCGCCGCGCAGGCAGGATCAAACGCGGAAGCGACTGACCATGGACTGCAATTGGCCGCCCAGGCGCGCCAGCTCGGCCGAGGATTTGGCCGTTTCGTCGCTGGCAGTGGCGGTCTGTTCGGAGACATCGCGCACGCTGAGGATGCTGCGGCTGATTTCCTCGGCCACGGCGCTCTGCTGTTCCGCAGCAGCGGCGATCTGCTGGTTCATCGACTGAATGTTGGACACCGCCAGGGTGATGCTGCCCAACGAGTCGCCGGCCTTGCGCGTCAGCTCGACACTGCTGTCGGTCAGGTTGCGACTGTTGCGCATCACCGCGGCGACCTGCTGAGTGCCGCTCTGCAGGCCAGCGATCAGCGCTTCGATTTCCTCGGTGGACTTCTGCGTACGCTGCGCCAGGCCGCGAACCTCATCGGCGACCACGGCAAAACCGCGCCCGGCCTCGCCAGCACGCGCCGCCTCGATGGCAGCGTTGAGCGCCAGCAGGTTGGTCTGCTCGGCCACCGACTTGATCACGTCCATGACGCTGCCGATCTTGTCGCTTTCCTGCTGCAACCCATTCATCGCATCGCTGGAGCGGCTGACTTCGGCGGCCAGACGTTCGATCTGCGAAATTACCTCGGCCACCACCTGATCACCGACACGCGCCTGGCCATCGGCCTGGTTGGCTGCCTGCGAAGCCTGCTCGGCGTTGCGCGCGACTTCCTGCACGGTGGCCGACATCTCGTGCATGGCGGTAGCGACCTGATCGGTCTCGCTCTTCTGGCTGTTGGCACCGGCGCTGGTCTGCTCGGTGACCGCCGACAATTCTTCGGCGGCGCTGGCGATCTGCGTGACGCTGTCGCGGATGCCGGAGATCAGCTCACGCAGGGTGCTGGCCATGTACTGGATACCCTGCTGCAACTGACCCATCTCGTCGCGACGGTCGACCTGGACGGTAGCGGTGAGATCGCCCTCGGCAATGCGCTGTACCGCGCCGAGAGTGTCCTGCAGTGGACGGGTGATCTGCCGGGTGATGATCCAGGCAGCCAGCACGCCGAACAGCAGGGCCAGCAACGTGGTAATGATCTGCAGATTGCGTGCAGTGGCGGTTTCCTCGTCACGACGGTCGATCTGGATCTGTACCAGCGCGGCGTTGTCCTTGACGATCTGGTAGCCCTGCTGGGTCAGCGCCACGCGTTCGGCGACGATGATGTCGTTGGCCTGACTGAAACGCTGCACTTGCGCCTGATAGGCATCGAGACCGGCGCGCACAGCGCTGATCGCGCCACCCTGCTCGCCGGCGAAGGCCGCAGCCAGGGCATCGATACTCTGCACGGCACGCTCGCTCTGGGTGCGCATCGCCTGTTCGGTATCGGCATTGGGATTGGCCGTGTAGCCGCGCACTTCGTAGCGGGTCAGCTGCAGGCTCTCACGCACATCGCGCACGGCCAGGTAACGCGGGGAGCGCCGCTCGTCGAACTCCGGCATCTGCTGCACGGCCTTGTACAGATTTTCA
Source organism: Pseudomonas sp. YY-1 (assembly GCF_002843095.1). Lineage (NCBI taxonomy): Bacteria > Pseudomonadati > Pseudomonadota > Gammaproteobacteria > Pseudomonadales > Pseudomonadaceae > Pseudomonas > Pseudomonas sp. YY-1. The sequence continues at coordinate 25,601 of NZ_PJLX01000020.1, forward strand.
AGCTCAGCAAAAGCCTGCTTCGCCAGGCTGCCCATCTGCTCGCGAGCAGCGCGCGCCGTGCGATAGGCATCGGCCATACGATTGAAGGATTGCTTGTAGAGCTCGATCTGCTCGGCCTGCTGCGTCAGCAAGCGAACGTTTTCTTCACTGCGGAAGCGGCTGCGCACCTCGGCGTGTGCAGCGCTGTAGCTGGACAGCGACTTTTGCACCACCTCGGCCATCTTCTCGTCGCCGTTATCCAGCATGTAGCGCAGGCGGTCGACGCGCAGCTCGGTCAGCAGATTGCTCAGGTGACTGATGTCGGCAGTCCAGTTGCTGCGCTGAATCAGACTGCCCATGCTGGTCCAGGCCACGCTGGCGAGGATCAGGGTCAGGGCCAGCACCAGACCGAAGCCGAGCGCCAGCTTGCGGGTCACGCTTAGGTTCGCGAACCAGGTGTTCATAACAATTCTCCAACTGCGGATGTTTCAGGTTTCGCTGGAGAATTGTTTTTGTTGAAGCCAGCACAAGGGATCAGCTGACGTAGTAAGCGACTGGCAGGGCACAGATATTAAGCGGCTGCGACATTCTGCAGCGGCCGCGTATCAGTCCAGCAGCTGCAGGGCCTCGGTGCTGCATTGCTGGATACGTGCCCAGTCGCTGCTTTCCACCCACTCGCGCTGGAACATCCAAGTGCCGCCTACGCACATGACGTTGGGCTGCGCCATGTAGCGCTGCAGGTTGTCCGGGGTGATGCCGCCGGTGGGGCAGAAACGCACCCCGCCGAAAGGCCCGGCCAGCGCCTTGAGCGCCGCGACGCCACCGCAGATTTCCGCCGGGAACAGCTTGAAGCGGCGATAACCCAGGGCGTAGCCAACCATCAGTTCCGATGCACTGCTCACACCCGGCAGCAGCGGCAGCGGGTTATCCAGCGCGGCCAGCAACAGCTCACGCGTGCTGCCCGGCGTGACGATGAACTGCGCACCGGCGGCGGTCGCCGCGGCGAGCATGTCTTCATCCAGCACGGTGCCAGCGCCAACGCAGAGTTCGGGGCGCTCGGCACGCAGGCGGCGAATCGCTTCCAGACCGTGCTCAGAGCGCAGGGTCACTTCCAGTACGCGCAGGCCACCAGCGGCCAGGGCGTCGGCCAGCGGCAGGATGTCCGCCTCGCGGGCGATGGTGATCACCGGCATGATCCGCGCCTGCGCGCAGATGCGGTCGATCTCGGCGATTTTGTCGGCCATGCGCGCGCGCTGGCCTTGGTCGAGGCTGGTCATGTCAGGAGCACCAATGGATTTCAAGAGGGGAATTGAGGAAGGCGCGGATCGGCAGCTCGGAGGTTTCACCGGGCTGCAGCGCCGCACTGAGGATGTTCAGTTTCGCCTGGCCCTGGATCGCCAGCAGCGGCAGGCGTGCGCTGGCCAATATCGGCAGAGTCAGGGTCAGGCGTTGCGCCGGCTCGCTCGGCGCGAGCATCGGCAGCACGCGGCGCGCGCAGTCCGGCTGTAGCGCCTGCTGCAGATTAGGGCTGTGCGGGAACAGCGAGGCGGTATGACCGTCATCGCCCATGCCCAGCACCAGCACATCGATGGGCGCCAGCTCGGTAACCGCGGCATCGGCCAGCTCGGCTGCCTGCTCGAGGTTGCCAGCGACCTGATAGAGACTGAGAAAACGCGCTTCGGCGGCCGGGCCACGGAGCAGATGACGACGCACCAGCGCCTCGTTACTGCCCGCATGATTGATCGGCACCCAACGCTCATCAGCCAGGCTCACCAGCACCTGCGCCCAGGGCAAATCCTGCTGCGCCAATGCCTCGAAGAACGGCACCGGGCTGCGCCCGCCGGACACTACCAGGGTGGCCTGACCGCGACTGGCGATGGCTTGGCGCAGCGCATCGGCCACGCGCGCGGCCAATGCCTGGGCCAGTTGCTCGGCGTCATCGTGCGGGCAGGCCTGCACGCCTGACGGCAGTTTCAGTTCAGAGATCGCCATACCAGCTCCTGCCATCTCGGGTGATCAACGCGACCGAGGCCATGGGGCCCCAACTGCCGGCGGTGTAGGGTTTCGGCGCCTCGCCGAGACGATGCCAGCCGTCGATCAACTGATCGCACCACTGCCAGGCGTACTCGATCTCGTCCTTGCGCACGAACAGGTTCTGATTGCCGCGCATCACTTCCAGCAGCAGACGCTCGTAGGCATCGGGGATGCGCGCACTGCGGTAGGTATCGGAAAAACTCAGCTGCAGCGGACCACTGCGTAGCTGCATGCCCTTGTCCAGGCCCTGATCCTTGGTCAGCACCTGCAGCGCGATACCCTCGTCCGGCTGTAGACGGATGATCAGCTTGTTGCCGATCAGCTGGCGTTGCTCCGGGGCGAAGATGTAATGCGGTGGCGCCTTGAAGTGGATGACGATCTGCGACAGCTTCTGCGGCATGCGCTTGCCGGTACGCAGATAGAATGGCACGCCGGCCCAGCGCCAGTTGCGGATGTCGGCACGCAGGGCGACGAAGGTTTCGGTGTCGCTCTGGGTGTTGGAGTTCTCTTCTTCCAGATAGCCGGGCACCGCGCGCCCATCGCTGCTGCCGGCCACGTACTGGCCGCGCACCACGCGCTGGCCGAGCTGCTCGACGTTGATCGGCTCCAGCGCCTTGAGCACCTTGACCTTCTCATCGCGGATGCTGTCGGCCGACAGGTCGCTGGGCGGGTCCATGGCGATCAGGCAGAGCAGTTGCAGCAGGTGGTTCTGGATCATGTCGCGCAGTTGCCCGGCCTGATCGAAGTAACCCCAGCGCCCTTCGATACCGACCTTCTCGGCCACGGTGATTTCCACGTGGGAGATGTGGTTCTGGTTCCACTGGGTCTCGAACAGGCTGTTGGCAAAGCGCAGGGCGATGAGGTTCTGCACCGTCTCCTTGCCCAGGTAATGGTCGATGCGATAGACGCGGTTTTCCGGGAACACCTGAGCCACGGCATCGTTGACCGCACGCGAGGACGAGAGGTCGTGGCCGATGGGCTTCTCCAGCACCACCCGCGTGCCCTCGGCCAGCCCGACGGCAGCCAGGTTGGCGCAGATGCCACCGTATACCGAGGCAGGCGTGGCGAAGTAGGCGATCAACTGATCTTGCGGGCTCACATGTTCGAGCAGCGCCGCATAATCGTCGGCCTTGAGGAAGTCCATGCTCAGGTAGCTCAGGCGCGCCAAAAACCGCGCCATGTCGGTTTCCGTCAGCTCCTTGGCTGGTACGTGCAGGCGCAACGCCTGCTCGATGGCGCGCAGGTGACCACTCGGCTCGCCCGTTTCACGGGCCAGGGCGAGGATGCGCGTGCCATCGTGCAGCAAACCGGCGCGATCGAGCTGGTAAAGCGCGGGAAACAACTTGCGCAAGGCCAGATCGCCCAGCGCGCCGAACAAGGCAAAGGTGCAGGATTCAAGCTTCATCGCAGGCATGAGTTTGTTCTTTTATCAAGATGCACTAGAAATACCGGGTGATACTGCTTTTATCAAGGAAAAATGTTGTGATAGCAACAACATTATTCACTACATCCGATAAGTCAGTGGTGGCCACGGGGCGGCATCAGTAGGATAGGCCGGTTGTTTTACCGCCCATCGCCTGTCACCAAGCCCGTTCAACCGCCTGTTAGGAGCCCTTATGGACCGCGTGCGCAACCTGCTGGAACAGATCCAGAGCCGCCTGGACGACCTGAACAAGGCCGAACGCAAGGTCGCCGAAGTGATCCTGCACGACCCGCAGCAGGCCACGCGCTTCAGCATCGCTGCGCTGGCCCAGGCCGCCGCCGTCAGTGAGCCGACGGTCAACCGTTTCTGCCGCTCGTTCGGCGCCAACGGCTATCCGGAACTGAAGATGCAGCTGGCGCAGAGCCTGGCCAGCGGCGCCGCCTACGTCAGCCGCGCGGTATCGGCCGACGACGGCCCCGAGGCTTACACGCGCAAGATCTTTGGCAGCACCATCGCCTCGCTGGACAGCGCCTGCCAGAGCCTCGACCCGCAGCACGTCAGCCGCGCCGTCGACCTGCTGATCCAGGCGCGGCAAATCCACTTCTTCGGCCTCGGCGCCTCGGCCTCGGTAGCGCTGGACGCACAGCACAAGTTCTTTCGTTTCAACCTCGCGGTCTCTGCACACTCCGACGTGCTGATGCAGCGCATGATCGCCTCGGTGGCGCACACCGGCGATCTGTTCGTGATCATTTCCTACACCGGGCGCACCCGCGAGTTGGTGGAAGTGGCGCGCCTGGCGCGCGAGAACGGCGCTTCGGTGCTCGGCCTCACCGCCGCCGGCTCGCCGCTGGCCAAGGCCAGCACCCTGAGCCTGGACATTCCGCTGCCGGAAGACACCGACATCTACATGCCGATGACCTCGCGCATCATCCAGCTCACCGTACTCGACGTACTCGCCACCGGCGTCACCCTGCGCCGCGGCGTCGACTTCCAGCCACACCTGCGCAAGATCAAGGAAAGCCTCAGCGCCAGCCGTTACCCGGCGGATGAAGAGCCGCTCTGAGGCGTCTGCAGGAGCCAGCCTGCCGACGATTCGTCGTATCGGCACGATCCAAAAGGCATCGCCGGCAACCCGGCTTCTACCGTTCTGCTGCACTGCTGGCTAAATACTGTCGTGGCTCGACCAGGCAAATAGCGACGCTTCTGGTAGGCTTGCCGGCTTTTCCGACCCTGCCAGGAAATCCGTCATGCAAGCTCTGATTGCCCTCAGCCGTTTCATCGGCAACACCTTCGCCATCTGGGTGTTGCTGTTCGCCGTCATGGCCTTCTTCCAGCCCAGCTGGTTCCTGCCACTGACCGCCTGGATCGTGCCGCTGCTCGGTCTGATCATGTTCGGCATGGGCCTGACGCTCAAGGGCGCGGACTTCCAGGAAGTCGCCCGTCGCCCGCTGGCCGTGCTGCTTGGCGTGCTGGCTCAGTTCATCATCATGCCCTGCACCGCCTGGCTGCTGTGCCAGGCGTTCGCGCTGCCGCCGGAAATCGCCGTGGGCGTGATCCTGGTGGGCTGCTGCCCAGGCGGCACCGCCTCCAACGTGATCACCTGGTTCGCCCGTGGCGACCTGGCGCTATCGGTCTCGATCACCGCCGTCACTACCCTACTCGCCCCGCTCGTGACCCCGGCACTGATCTGGATGCTGGCGTCGGAATGGCTGCCGGTGTCGTTCAGCGCCATGTTCATCTCCATCCTCAAGATGGTGCTGCTGCCTATCGCCCTCGGTCTGATCGCCCAGCGCCTGCTCGGCGAGCGAGTGAAGACCGCCATCGAGGTGCTGCCGCTGATTTCCGTGGTGAGCATCGTCGCCATCGTCGCCGCCGTAGTCGCGGCCAGCCAGGGCAAGATCGCCGAATCAGGCCTGCTGATCATGGCCGTGGTGATCCTGCACAACGGCATCGGCCTGGGCCTGGGTTACCTGGCCGGACGCCTGTTCGGCATGTCGCTGGCGCAGCGCAAGACATTGTCGATCGAAGTCGGCATGCAGAACTCCGGCCTCGGCGCCGCCCTGGCCAGCGCGCACTTCAGCCCACTGGCCGCCGTGCCCAGCGCTCTGTTCAGTGTTTGGCACAACCTGTCCGGCCCGTTGCTGGCGACCATTTATCGTCGAATGAGTCAGAGCTCGGAGAAAGCCGCCGACTGACCCAACGCCTCGCACCAATCCGGGGCACCTTGCCCCGGATACGCCAATATGCACAATATTGGCGCACGCGAGGACGACCTCCGCACCCTGAGCTCAGGGTGGCTCATCCGGGGGACGGCCCCTTCAGCCACTGGAGGTGACCATGTCCTGGATCATTCTGTTTCTCGCCGGCCTGTTCGAGGTCGGCTGGGCCATCGGCCTGAAATACACCGAAGGCTTCACCCGCCCCTTGCCAACGGCGCTGACCGTCTGCGCCATGTTGGTCAGCCTCGGCCTGCTCGGTCTGGCCATGAAGGAACTGCCGTTAGGCACCGCCTACGCCATCTGGACCGGCGTAGGGGCGGTGGGCACGGTGATCGCCGGCATCATCCTGTTCGGCGAGTCGATGGCGCTGCTGCGCCTGGCCAGCGTGGCGCTGATCGTCTGTGGGTTGATCGGGCTCAAGATGAGCCATTGAGAAAGCCAGAACTCAACTTCGTGGGAGGCGCTTTAGCGGCGAATCGCGGCTAAAGCCCCTCCCACACGCCTCTCGCTATCGCCAATCCCCACGCAAGGCCGCCACCTGCGCCTGCAACGCCTCGCGCTTGGCCTGCTCCGGCGCAATCGGCGTTCCCGCCACCAGGCACACCCGCGACCACAGGCGCTTGAACACCCCTTTGTGCGGGTCGCGACTGAAGAAGCTGCCCCACAAGCCTTGCAGCGCCATGGGAATCACCGGCACCGGGTTCTCTTCGAGAATGCGCTCGACACCCGCCTTGAACTCGTCGATCTCACCATCGCCGCTCAGCTTGCCTTCGGGGAAGATGCACACCAGCTCGCCATTGCGCAGGTGCTCAGCGATCTTCTTGAACGCAGCGTCGTAGATCAGCAGGTCCTCGTTGCGACCGGCAATCGGCACGGTGCCGGCGGTGCGGAAGACGAAGTTGAGCACCGGCAGGTCGTAGATCCTGTAATACATGACGAAACGCACCGGCCGGCGAATGGCGCCGCCGATCAACAACGCATCCACGAACGACACGTGGTTGCACACCAGCACCGCCGCCCCCTCGTCAGGGATAGCATCGAGCCCCTTGTGCTCGACCCGATACATCGAATGCCCCAGCAGCCAGATGAGAAAGCGCATGCTGAATTCGGGGACGATCTTGAAGATGTAGCTGTTGACCGCGACGTTCATCAGCGAAATGGCCAGGAACAGCTGCGGAATCGACAGCCCGGCGACGCTCAGGAACAGGATCGCAACGATGGCCGAGGCGACCATGAACAGCGCATTGAGGATGTTGTTCGCCGCGATCACCCGCGCCCGCTCGTGCTCGGCGGTGCGTGACTGGATCAGCGCATACAGCGGCACGATGTAGAAGCCGCCGAACAGGCCGATGCCGAGGATGCAGCCGAGAATCCACCAGGCCTGGCCGTAGCCCAGCAGCGCCAGCCAATCATGCGGCGCAGCACCTTCCGGGAAACCGCCGGAGAACCACCACAGCAGCATGCCGAACAGGGTCAGGCCGATGGAGCCGAACGGCACCAAGCCGATCTCCACCTTGTGCCCGCTCATGCGCTCGCAGAGCATCGAGCCCAGGCCGATCCCCAACGAGAACACGGTGAGAATCAGCGTCACCACGCTCTCGTCGCCGTACAGCCACTCCTTGGCGTAGGCCGGAATCTGCGTCAGGTAGATCGCGCCGAGAAACCAGAACCAAGAGTTGCCCACCAGCGAGCGCGACACCGCAGGGCGCTGGCCCAGGCCAAGCTTCATGATCACCCAGGACTGACGGAAGATATTCCAGTCCAGCGGCAGTTCAGGCATGGCAGCCGACGCCTTGGGAATGCCCAGGCTGGCGATGTAGCCGAGCAGCGCCACGCCGACCACCGAACCGGCGACGATGGGCGCATAGCTGCTGCTGGCCATCATGATGCCGGCGCCGATGGTGCCGGCCAGAATCGCCAGGAAGGTGCCCATTTCCACCAGGGCGTTACCGCCCACCAGCTCCTGCTCCTTGAGGTGCTGCGGCAGGATCGAATACTTCACCGGGCCAAACAGCGCCGACTGCGTGCCCATGGCGAACAGCACAGCGAGCATCAGCGGCAGGTTGTCCAGCAGCACCCCGGCGGCGCCGGCGAGCATGATGCCGATCTCGGCGAACTTGATCTTGCGGATCAGCGCGTCCTTGGCGAACTTCTCGCCAAACTGCCCGCCGAGGGCAGAGAACAGAAAGAACGGCAGGATGAACAGCAAGGCGCAGAGATTGACCAGCAGATCGCGGTCGACGCCCGTGTTGAGCTTGAAGAGGATGGCGAGAATCAGCGACTGCTTGAAGATGTTGTCGTTGAAGGCGCCGAGCAATTGCGTCACGAAAAACGGCAGAAAGCGCTTCTTGCCGAGCAGGGCGAATTGCGATTGTTGGGTCATCGTCCATGGTCCTCGCGGGAGTCGGTTTTTGCCCGCACAGGCATTTGACTGCAAATCCCCCCACGAAAGCCACAAGGCAAATGCGAACGCCTTTGCGATCACACGACGCTCTGGGGGCGGACTTCCGGTAGGGTGCGCCGTGCGCACTAGGGCTTGTCGGTTTCTCGGTGCACGCGGCGCGCCCTACCACTCGCCCAAACACAGCGCAAAAAAACGGCAGCCCAGTCGGGCTACCGTTCTCGAACTCGGAGAAAACGTCAGAACTAATCGCGTTCCACCACTTCTTATGTGAACAGCATTACCTTTGTGGGAGGGGCTTCAGCCGCGACAGCAACCGCAAGAAGCTCGCCGCTGAAGCGCCTCCCACGTCCGACGGCCTCGGCCCGGTAGGGTGCACCAAACGCAGCGCAAAAAAAACGGCAGCCCAATCGGGCTACCGTTCTCGAACTCGGAGAAAACGTCAGTGCCCTCGCACTGACTACAACCTCACCTGCACTCCCTGGGGAATGCCAGCGCAGTCTGACAAAAGCCAGCCTCAGCGTCCGTTTAGCTTTGTTACCTGCCTGCAAAGAAATGTAAACGGCAGATGACTGCACGGTCCGCCGCGCGGCACAATCGCGCCCATGAACGCTCACCACCCCGCCTGCTGTAGCCCTCTCGACACGCACAACCCGCTACCCCGCGCAGTGGACGGCGCGCAGCTGATCAGCACACATTTCGACCCTGCCCTACTCGCAGAAGATGATTTCGCTCGCTGCGATATCGCCCCGGTGCGCGGCGTGGCCAAGCGTCAAGCCGAGTATCTGGCCGGACGCCTGTGCGCCCGCGAGGCGCTGCGCCGCGTGACCGGCCAGCCCAGCGTGCCGGCCGTCGGCGAAGACCGCGCGCCGCAGTGGCCACGTGGCGTGGTCGGCTCCATCACCCATGGCGACAACTGGGCTGCTGCACTTGTCGCCCAGCGTGAGCATTGGCGCGCCCTGGGCCTGGACGTCGAGCGCCTGCTGCCCGCAGAACGCGCCCAACGCCTGCAGGGCGAAATCCTCACTCCCGCCGAAGTACAGCGCCTGCAAAACCTGGACGACGAGACCCGCGCCACACGCATCAGCCTGACCTTCTCGCTCAAGGAAAGCCTGTTCAAGGCGCTCTACCCGCTGACCCTGACACGTTTCTATTTCCATGACGCCGAGTTGCTGGAGATGGACCACGACAGCGCACGCCTGCGCCTGCTGATCGATCTGCACCCGGACTGGCGCACGGGCGCCGAGCTGGATGGCCAGTTCGCGCTATTCGATAATAAGGTGCTGAGCCTGGTGGCCGTGGCGGCGTGATCAAGCTCCCCGACGTACATGGATAAGCCGGTGCGCGCGGCGCACCCTACCAAGTCGCGATATCCCACGCTTCGCCGGTAGGGTGCGCCATGCGCACCGGGGTCGGCACAAGGCCGCGCCCTACTCCCCCTGACGCCGCGGCCACACCAGGCTGAAACGCGCGCCACCGAGGCTATCGCTGCGACTGATCTGCGCCCGGCCGCCATGCCAGTAGATGATCCGGCGCACGATGGACAGGCCCAGGCCATGCCCACCGGAGGCCCGCGTGCGGCTGTCATCGAGGCGTAGGAAGGGGCTGAACAGGCGCTCCCAGGCTTCTTCCGGCACGCCCGGGCCGTCGTCCTCGACGTCGATGCGGCAACGCTTGTAGCCGACCTGGCAACTGATCAGCACCTTGCCTTCGGCGTAACGCATAGCGTTGCTGACCAGATTCTGCAGCGCGCGGTGCAAATAGCGCGGCTCAGCCTCAACCCAGCAGGCGCCCTCGGCCTGCACGCTGAGCACCGCACCCGCCTCCACGCGCACCTTGTTGCTCAGCGGCGCCAACTCGTCGATCACCTGATCGATCAGCGCCTTGAGCTCAACCTGCTGGAAATTCAGCGCCGGCGAACCCTGCTCCAGGCGCGCGTAGGTCAGCATCTCGTCGACCAGCTTGTCGAGATCCTGGATATCACTGTCCATGCCGTCCATGTACTTGCGTCGGGCATTTTCACTCGGTGCATCGGCGATCATCTCCAGACCGAAGCGCAACCGCGCCACCGGCGTGCGCAGCTCGTGGGACACCGCGCGCACCAGCTCGCGCTGCGTGCTCAGGGAGGTCTGCAGGTGCTCGGCCATGGCGTTGAAGCTGCTGGCCAGGCGCCCTACCGAGTCCGCGCCACGCGTCGGCACGCGCGCATCCAGGCGGCCGCTGGCGATGTGCGTGGCCGCGCCCTCGAGCGCACGCAGGCGCTGCTCCAGCGAGCGCACCAGGAGATAGACGATCAAGCCGATCAGGCTCAGGCCCAGCGCGCCGATCAGCACCAGCAGCTGCGGCGGATAGGGGTTCATCTGGTAAAGCGGGCCGATTTCCAGTACCCAGGGTGTATCGACGATGCCGGAGAACACATAGATGGAGTCGCCGCCCTTGCCGAGCGCCATCACCGTATCGCCCTCGTCGATGCGCCGCCGCTGGTCGAGGTCGATGGTGGCGTCCTCCAGGCGTACCAGTTGCAGGTTGAAGCCGAACTGCTTGGCTGCCTTCAGCTCGGCCAGGCGCTGCGGCTGCTCTTCCACCGGGTAACGGATCAGCTCATCGATCAGCAGGTAGTTGGTAGCCCGCGCCAGTTGCTCGCTGATCTGCTGAATCTCACCGGTCAGCAGCAGCGGCTGCTTGCCGTCGAGCAGGCCATAGACCTTGGCCGAGTGCGGGCCAGTCTGCTGCACCAGCACGTGGCCGCGCTGCAGCCGGTTGCGCTCGCTGCTTTCCAGCGGCACGTCGCTCAGGGCCTGCAGCTCCAGCGGAATGCCAAGCAGACGCGACCACACCACCAGGGCGCGCTTGCGCTCCACCTCGTTCATCGGCAGTAGGTTGTCCGCCATCAGGCGGAAGGTGCCGCGCGCCAGGCCTTCGCGGTACTGGTCGCCGCGCACCTCGTTGACCAGATGCAGAGTGCCGACGCCCAGCAGCGCCACCAGCACCAGCGCGGCGAGCATTCCGCCATAGATGCGCAGGAAGATCGAATTCATGGCCGCCCGATCAATCGCGCAGGATCGGCGGCGCATCACCGAACGGCAGCGCTTCGGCGGCCTCGGCGACGAACAGGTAGCCTTTGCTGCGCACCGTCTTGATCATCCGCGGATGCATCGGGTCATCGCCGATCTTCGGGCGGATGCGCGAAATGCGCACGTCGATGGAACGGTCCTGGCCGTCGTACTCGATACCGCGCAGGGAATTGAAAATCTCCTCGCGCGACAGGATGCGCCCGGCGTTGGCCGCCAGCAGCCAGAGCAGATCGAACTCGGCGCTGGTCAGCTCGATGCCCTGCTCGCCCAGCCAGGCTTCGCGCATGGCGCTGTCGATAGCCAGCGCACCAAACTGCAGACGTCGCGGCTGACCTTCATCACGCTCACTCTCGCTGCCCTCACGGCGGCGCAGCAGTGCACGAATGCGCGCCAGCAGCACACGCGGGCGCACCGGCTTGCACACGTAGTCGTCGGCACCCATCTCCAGGCCCAGCACCTGATCCATGTCGTCAGTACGCGCGGTCAGCATCAGGATCGGCCCCTTGTAACCGCTGCGTACCTTGCGGCAGATGCTCAGACCGTCTTCACCCGGCAGCATCAGGTCGAGAATCACCAGGTGCGGCTGCTCGGCGAGAATCCGCGCCGCCGCACGCGCACCATCGGCTTCGATGGACACACGCAGGCCGTTGCCCTCCAGATACTCGCGGGTCAACTGCGCCAAGCGCTGGTCATCCTCGACGATCAGAATCTGCCACGCTTCTTGTTCCACACCCATTCCCCTTCGCATAGCGGCAAGCGCCGCAAACACCGTCGCCATTCTAGGGGCTGAGCGCGTCCCGGCGCGAGCGGCAAACCAGCGCCCAAGCCTGGCGCCGGGTTAAGCACAGCACATGCCAAAAGCACTATATATAGTGGTAGTCTGTGCGCCGCCGAGCAGCTTCGCCAACTCGCTGAAATCCTTCCCCCAGGGGCGACGAACGGTCATTGGTAGCCAGAGCCAGAGAACACGCGGGCTACGCCGCCAACACCCACAAGGCACTCACAGCTTATCCACAGGCAGTTCTTTTTTTAGCGCCTTGCAATGCCTCCAACAGCGCACTATCTTGTATCCCCATCGTGCAGCACCCACCAGATGTTGGGTTACCGCAGAAAAACGGACACAAAAAGAACGAATCGCGCAAGCCCTTTTCGCAGGGTTTTCCAGGTGTCCCGGCTAACCGTTTCGCCTTAGCCCAGGCCTGGCCTGGGTTACAGCCGCGCAGCAACGCCAGACGTTGCGTGTGAGCTGGTCAGACTGCGGCCTTATCCGCCAGTCGACCACTATATGTAGTAGGCGGGGTGTGGTAATGCCCCGCTGTGACTTATGCGCCAGGACGGCACTTGAAGTCGTGCCTAACCTGCCCGCTCTTGCGACACCCCGTACCCGGCCCCGCTGCCGCGTGCGGTTCAGTTGTTAATGGAATGAACGGCGGACAGGGCACAGTTTCTAATCGTGACGTCCAACCAAAAATTACAGAACACGGAGATCTCCATGCATACCGACACTACTCGCGAGAACCCGCAGGCCGTGGCGCCGCAGGCCGCTGAATCCTCTCAGGATCTGGCTGCCACCGCGCCCGGCCAACTGCGTGTGATCAAGCGCAACGGCACCGTCGTCCCTTATACCGATGACAAGATCACCGTCGCCATCACCAAGGCCTTCCTTGCAGTAGAAGGCGGCACCGCTGCCGCTTCGTCGCGTATCCATGACACCGTCGCGCGCCTGACCGAGCAGGTCACCGCTACCTTCAAGCGTCGCATGCCCTCCGGCGGCACCATCCACATCGAAGAAATCCAGGACCAGGTCGAACTGGCCCTGATGCGCGCCGGCGAGCAGAAAGTCGCCCGCGATTACGTGATCTACCGCGAAGCCCAGGCCAACAAGCGCAAGGCCAGTGCCGGCAGCGAAATCGCCCAGCCGCACCCGAGCATCCGCATCACCACCGCCGGCGGTGAAATGCAGCCGCTGGACATGGGCCGCCTGCAGACCATCATTCGCGAAGCCTGCGAAGGCCTGGCCGAAGTCGATGGCTCGCTGATCGAGCGCGAAACCCTGAAGAACCTGTACGACGGCGTGGCCGAGAAAGACGTCAACACCGCCCTGGTGATGACCGCCCGTACCCTGGTCGAGCGTGAACCGAACTACAGCTACGTCACCGCCCGCCTGCTGATGGACAACATCCGCGCCGAGGCCCTGAGCTTCCTCAACATCTCCGCCAGCGCCACTCACCACGAGATGGCCGACCTGTACGCCAAGGCCCTGCCGGCCTACGTGGAAAAAGGCGCCGAGTACGAACTGCTCGACCCGAAACTCAAAGAGTACGACCTGGAGAAACTGGGCAAGGCGCTGAACCACGAGCGTGACCAGCAGTTCACCTACCTGGGCCTGCAGACCCTGTACGACCGTTACTTCATCCACAAGGACGGCATCCGTTTCGAACTGCCGCAGGTGTTCTTCATGCGCGTGGCCATGGGCCTGGCCATCGAAGAGCCGAAGAACCGCGAAGACCGCGCCATCGAGTTTTACAACCTGCTGTCCTCGTTCGACTACATGGCGTCGACCCCGACCCTGTTCAACGCCGGCACCCTGCGTCCGCAGCTGTCCTCGTGCTACCTGACCACCGTGCCGGACGACCTGTCGGGCATCTACGGCGCCATCCACGACAACGCCATGCTGTCGAAATTCGCCGGCGGCCTGGGCAACGACTGGACGCCGGTGCGCGCGCTGGGCTCCTACATCAAGGGCACCAACGGAAAATCCCAGGGCGTCGTGCCCTTCCTCAAAGTGGTCAACGACACCGCCGTGGCGGTCAACCAGGGCGGCAAGCGCAAGGGCGCGGTCTGCGCCTACCTGGAAACCTGGCACATGGACATCGAGGAATTCCTCGAGCTGCGCAAGAACACCGGTGACGACCGTCGTCGTACCCACGACATGAATACCGCCAACTGGATTCCGGACCTGTTCATGAAGCGCGTCTTCGAAGACGGCAAGTGGACCCTGTTCAGCCCGTCCGAAGTACCGGATCTGCACGACCTGACCGGCAAGGCCTTCGAAGAGCGCTACGAGTACTACGAAGCCCTGATCGAGTACGGCAAGATCAAGCTGTACAAGACCATCCAGGCCAAAGACCTGTGGCGCAAGATGCTCTCCATGCTGTTCGAGACCGGCCACCCGTGGCTGACCTTCAAGGACCCGTGCAACCTGCGCAGCCCGCAGCAGCACGTCGGCGTGGTTCACAGCTCCAACCTGTGCACCGAGATCACCCTGAACACCAACAAGGACGAGATCGCGGTCTGCAACCTGGGCTCGGTCAACATGGTCAACCACATCGTCGACGGCAAGCTGGACATCGAGAAACTCGGCCGCACCGTGAAGACCGCTGTGCGCATGCTCGATAACGTCATCGACATCAACTACTACAGCGTCGACCAGGCACGTAACTCCAACTTCAAGCACCGTCCGGTCGGCCTCGGCCTGATGGGCTTCCAGGACGCCCTGTACCTGCAGCACATCGCCTACGGCTCCGACGCTGCCGTCGAGTTCGCCGACAAGTCGATGGAAGCCATCAGCTACTACGCCATCCAGGCCTCCTGTGACCTGGCCGAAGAGCGTGGCAGCTACAGCACCTTCGAAGGTTCGCTGTGGAGCAAAGGCATCCTGCCGCTGGATTCGCAGCAGATCCTGATCGAAGCCCGTGGCCAGAAGTACATCGACGTCGACCTGTCCGAGTCGCTGGACTGGGCGCCGATCCGCGAGCGCGTGAAGAAAGGTATTCGTAACTCGAACATCATGGCCATCGCGCCGACCGCGACCATCTCCAACATCATTGGCGTGTCGCAGTCCATCGAGCCGACTTACCAGAACCTGTACGTAAAATCGAACCTCTCCGGCGAATTCACCGTGATCAACCCCTACCTGGTGCGCGACCTGAAAAACCGCGGCCTGTGGGACAGCGTCATGGTCAACGACCTGAAGTACTACGACGGCTCCGTGCAGCAGATCGAGCGCATCCCGCAGGATCTGAAAGACCTGTACGCCACCGCGTTCGAAGTGGAAACCAAGTGGATCGTCGACGCTGCCAGCCGTCGCCAGAAGTGGATCGACCAGGCTCAGTCGCTGAACCTGTACATCGCCGGCGCCTCGGGCAAGAAGCTGGACGTGACCTACCGCATGGCCTGGTACCGTGGTCTGAAAACCACCTACTACCTCCGTGCCCTGGCCGCTACCAGCACCGAGAAGTCCACCATCAACACCGGCAAGCTCAACGCAGTTTCCGCTGGTGGTGACGAAGGCTTCTCGGCCAAGGCCCAGGCTCCTGCCCAGCAGGCCGCCCCGGCCCCAGCGCCCGTACCAAAGGCCTGCGCCATCGACGAACCCGACTGCGAGGCTTGTCAGTAAGGCTGGCGCGTGGATCTGAGCGGCGCCCGCGTCGTTGCCCGGTAGGCCGGCCCCCATCACGTACTGAAGTACGCTCAGGAGCTCCGACCTACCAGGCGCCTAGCGCTCACTCGCTCAGCTACACGCTCGAAGGTTGGATGAAAAACTAGAGCAACACAGTGATCGAACCAGGGAGAGGGAAGGCTTTTCGTAGGAGCGGCTTCAGCCGCGAAGCTCGCGGATAAATCCACTCCTACAGAGCCCTCCTCCCCACCAAATTCCCGCCCCTCCTCCTCCGGGTCGAGGGGCAACGGTCAGCCAGCAATCCACCGCCTGCTGACCAGCGGTACCCGTTTACCCTTGCGCGCATCACGCAACGGAACATAATTCAAATTATCTGTATATCCATACAGGCCGGTTTATTCGCCGGCCCTCACGCAGGAGCCAAGCCATGCTGAGCTGGGATGAATTCGACAAGGAAGACGGCGCAGAAGCAGCCGCCGCAAGCAACGCCAACGCACAGAGCGCCGGCACCAACTTCGACAAGCTCGACAGCGAAGCTGCCGGCTCGGTCGAGCAGGCCCGCGCCGTCGACGCCAACGACTCCGACGCCGTGGCCCGCGCCAAGAAAGCCCTGAACGACCTCGACATCCAGGAAGGCCTGGACGACCTCGAAGGCGCCTCCGCGCGCGTACAGGTCGGCGACAAGCAGATGATCAACGCCCGCGCCGACCTCAACCAGCTCGTCCCCTTCAAGTACGACTGGGCCTGGCAGAAGTATCTGGATGGTTGCGCCAACCACTGGATGCCGCAGGAAGTGAACATGAACGCCGACATCGCGCTGTGGAAATCCACAGACGGTCTCAGCGAAGACGAGCGCCGCATCGTCATGCGCAACCTCGGCTTCTTCTCCACCGCCGACAGCCTGGTGGCCAACAACCTGGTACTGGCCGTGTATCGCCTGATCACCAACCCCGAGTGCCGCCAGTACATCCTGCGCCAGGCCTTCGAGGAAGCGATCCACACCCACGCCTACCAGTACTGCATCGAGTCGCTGGGCATGGATGAAGGCGAGATCTTCAACATGTACCACGAGATCCCGAGCGTCGCGAAGAAGGCCTCCTGGGGCCTCAAGTACACCCGCTCGATCTCCGACCCGCAGTTCCAGACCGGCACCCCGGAAACCGACCGCCAATTCCTGCGCAACCTGATCGCCTACTACTGCGTACTGGAAGGCATCTTCTTCTACTGCGGCTTCACCCAGATCCTCTCCATGGGCCGCCGCAACAAGATGACCGGCACCGCCGAGCAGTTCCAGTACATCCTGCGTGACGAGTCCATGCACCTGAACTTCGGCATCGACGTGATCAACCAGATCAAGATCGAGAACCCACACCTGTGGGACGCCCAGATGAAGGACGAAGCGACCCAGATGATCCTGCAGGGCACTCAGCTGGAGATCGAATACGCGCGTGACACCATGCCGCGCGGCGTACTGGGCATGAACGCCGCGATGATGGAGGACTACCTCAAATTCATCGCCAACCGCCGCCTGACCCAGATCGGCCTGAAGGAAGAGTACCCAGGTACTACCAACCCCTTCCCATGGATGAGCGAGATCATGGACCTGAAGAAGGAGAAGAACTTCTTCGAGACCCGAGTGATCGAGTATCAGACTGGTGGGGCGTTGAGCTGGGATTGATGGCAGTTTGAAATTACGATAGATTCACTCCACACCTGCCATGGATGTTGGGGTTGATACTTAGAAAAGCCCCGCCTAGTGCGGGGCTTCTTATTTCAAGTAACCATGAAAAAAATAACCATAAAACAACGCAACGGCATAGTAGCCTTATGCATTGAACATAGACAGGGCGGCTCACATAGAGCTCCACCTACTAAGTTTAATAGAAAAAAGCCCCCTCTTGACTGGCAAAAAACTAAAGCATGGTTTGAGAAAAAAAAGCTGAAGGCCTCAATTTCTCAATAAAAAACAAAAGGGAAATAATCCTCTCACTACCCAATACCATGAACTTCTCAGATGAATATGAGAAAACCGCACTACATCTCACCGCAATAAGATTGCTTACCGACAAGACAAACAAAAGCAAAAAACGCTACAAACTACGCCACGTAAATTTTGACGAGTTAAAAAAAATATCAAGCTCAGCCGCGCTCGTTCTTACCGCAGAGCTTTCTAAATGGAACGACTCCATAAGAAACAATCTCACTCCATACACAGACAATTGGGACAAGGATATTCTCCACCAGCTTCATGACTTGGGTTTTTTCCACTTATTTAAAAAAACCAAACTCCCAATCAACAATACAGAAACAACAAAAAATATAAACCTAGTTAAATATATAAAAGGATCCTGCGGAGACTCAAAGAAAACAGCCACTTTAAAAAGCGAACTACAGAGACTAGTAGGCGACAAAATTTCAAAATGGGCATTTCTACATAGCGGACTAACAGAAGCCATCACAAATGTATCTCACCATGCCTACCCACAAAATAGAAATTTCGTAGAAAAGGAAAAAAACTGGTATCTGACAGGTTCTTATAACAAAGAAGCAAATGAGCTTAAAATAAGCTTTTATGATCAAGGAATTGGCATACCAAAATCTCTACCAGAATCTGAGGTATGGGAAAAGATCTTGAGCATGACAGCGATTGTAGGCATAGGAAAAGGGATGCTTGATGAGACTCTTCTTAGCGCAGCAATGGAAATGGATCGAACCAGCACAGGAGAAAACGACAGAGGAAAAGGCCTTCAAGATTTGCTAGAGTTCATCAGGCAGAGGAAAGAAGGATATCTAACGGTGATCAGCAGGCATGGCCTATACAGATTACTTATCAGGGAAGGAAAGGAGATAGTTAAAAAGCATAGCTTCCGCACTCCTTTGAAAGGAACCTTAATCATATGGAATGTGTCTCTTACAGACTCTGGTTGACGACTAAATAAAATGGCAACTTTAAATATAGGAAAAGAATTCTCAACATATCCCGAGGGTCGTTACTATTCGGATGAAGGTGATAGTGGCGAGGAATTTCGAGAAGAGCACCTCCTTCCAAAACTAAAAAATCTTCTCAACAATGAAAAGCTGCTAATAATTTTAGATGACGGCGTCGAAGGTTATGGTTCATCTTTCCTGACAGAAGGCTTTGCCGGTGTGGTTAAATATGGGCACATGAAATCTGATGAGCTGTTGTCAAAAATTGAAATATCCTACTCAGATCCCGACTTTGAATTCTTCAAAGACCGGGCAATTCAATATATAAAAGAAGCCGTATTTAACTCAAAAATTTATACACCAACCCAGAAGCAGAAAAACAAATAAATGGCAAATGAAGAAACCAGCCTAACGGCGATGACGCTAGAGATAATTTCTGCCGGCGGCTTTGGTGCATTTGCAGCCTTTTGCTTTAACAAATTACACTGGTGGCAAACTGAAAAAGAAAGAAAAAACGAGTTAACCATCTCAACTCTGTATAATAACCTTATAGAAATAGAGCGAACCGCCATAAAATACTGGCTTTCTTCAGATAGTTCTCGCTCACCTGAAAATCTACAAATGGAGCTTCTTATAAAGTCACTACTGACAACTCAAAGGAAGCTTCTAGCAAAATTAACAAACAGATCAAAAAACATTCAAAGCATCAAAAAACTAGAAGATCTTCATAAAAGAATTTACGAGACTGCGACTGGTGGTGATTTCGAAACCAGGACTCGAAAAGCGAGTCCCAGCAAATCAAATACGATATCTAGACTAACCGCCGACATGCAGCTTTCCCTGATAGACTTAATTACGTCATAAGGTAATCGGGGGCAGACCACGATTCATTGACTCCCTCCATCACCAGTTTCGCCCTTACGGCGAGTCACTTGACTCGCTTCGCTCGCCCTTCGGGCCAGCCTGCGGCTGTTACTCCGCTACGCTCCGTTTCTCTTTACTCGCGCAGAAAGTAACCAAAGAGAAAGCGCGCCCGGCATCCGGGTTTCGCTGCGCGAAACTCCCCTCGCTCCGGCGCTGCTCCGAGGGGCGTCACGGAGGGCCATCCCTACCTAGGCGGCCCCGGCCATCGTTCCTCGTTTGGCATCCATGCCAAACGCCCCTCTCCACAGCACCTCCACTCGGCCTCCTGACGGGATTCAGAGACCGAGTCGCCTGGTCTGACGGTGTAGGTAGATCAAAAGAAAAAGCAGAGCCAAGGAAACCCTGAAAAAGTCGTCATTCCCGCGAAGGCGGGAATCCAGAACCTGCGAGCGTCCTGGGCTCCCGCCTTCGCGGGAGTGACGATAAATGACATTTCAGAACATCCCGAAAGCATCGTGGCGCTACCGCGATGCTCTAGCTCTTTAGTGTTGGAGCACCAACCTCGCAGACGACGCCAAACGCCCCGTCAGGAGGCCGAGTGGAATCGTTGTGTAAGGGGTTGAGCGGCATGGATGCCGCGATAGCCGCGATGGGCCAGGGATGGCCCTTCGCGGCGGGCCCCTGGAACGACGATGGAGCGAGGGGAACCCGACGAAGTCGGGCCGGATGGCAGGGGCAAAGACCTTTTGCTTACTTTTGGGGCGTCTGCCAAAAGTGAGCCGCTGTAAGAGCGGAACCGGTATCGGCAACAACGTAGAAGCGGCGGGTTCACGCCGAAGGGATGTGAGCCGGCTCACCATCGCAATGGTGGATAAAAAAAGCGTCATCCACCCTACTGGGTTTTGCCTTTCTTCTTGGCAATCGCCTTCATCCGCGCCGCAGCCTTATGCACGCAGGCCATCTTCTCGGGCCGTTTCATGCCGCGCCATTTGCGGATTTCCTCGCGCGTGCGTCCGCAACTGACGCACAGCTCGCTGTTGAGTTGGCACAGCGACACGCAGGGGTTCTCAATATCCTTGGCCACGCTTGCCCCTTGCCGGTCGTTCGACCGAGAACGCCACGTGGTCGGCGATGCTGGAAACGCTGATACCCACCTCATCGAAAGCAGCCAATGTCAGCGCCCGCATTCTCGCCTTGTCGGCACAGGCAAGTGCACGCGCCTTGTTCGCCTCGCTATCGAACACCCAGGTCACCACAAGGCTCTGCGGAAACTGCTCGTAGTCCACGTCATGGGTCAGCCACTGGAAGCCGACGATTTCGCTTTTCGCCGCTTCACAGGCAAGGGTCAGGGTGCGAATCAGCTCGCGCTCGATGCCTGAGTATTTTCGTTTCAGCGATGGCACAAGGTTCTTCCGGTCTGGGGCGGTGCGCCGCCATGTTACCCGAGACGCGCTAGGCGAGGATGCTGTACTGGCGTTCCCACGCAGAGCGTAGGAGCGATCAAAAGCGCCCAATCATCAATGCAGATACCCGACCGCCAGCCCTTTGAAAATCCTCCCTGCACTTTACAATCTGCCGCCAAACAAACCGTCGGCGTAATGCACACCGCTCCCCCATCATCGATTCATACAGGCCCTTCAGAACATGGCGTTCGACGCCCCGACCATGCTGACTCTCACCGTCGCCCTCGCCGTGGCCGCTGCGCTGTACCTGGCGGTGGAGTGGCGCAACGTGCGGGAGTCGCCCTTGCTGTTCTGGAGTGCGGGCTTCGCGACCATCGCCATCGGCTCGACCCTGGCCCTGCTGCGTGGCAGCGGTCTGATCCTGATCGGCATCTGGTTCGCCAATGGCCTGCTGATAACGGCCCACTGGTTGTTCCTGCTGGGCGTGGCGCGCTTCACCGAGGCGCGCTTCTCGAGAGCCTGGTACCTGATCTTCGTCGCCTGGCTGGCGATGCTGCTCCTGCCAGAGGGGCCGCTGTGGTCCAGGGTCATGCTGTTCACCAACTCGATGCTGGTCGCCCTGGTTACCCTCAAGGCCAGCGCCCTGCTGCGCCCTCATGGCAAGTCATTGAGCGTGGGCGCCGTTCAGTTGCGCTATGTGTTGCTGATGCACGGCCTGTTCTATGCGGCCAAGGCAATGACCGCCGTGATTCCCGGCACGCTGATAGACCTCAGCGCCTTTCGCGGTTTGATCATTCAGATTTCGTTGGTGGAAGGCGCCATGGCGCTGATGCTGATCGCCCTGTCGATGACCGGCACCGTGCGCTGGCGCCGCGAGAAACGCATCGAACGCCTGGCTGCTCGCGATCCGCTGACCGCGCTGTACAACCGCCGCGCGCTGGAGGCGAGAGCCGGCAACCTGCTGAAGGAAACCTCGCCCACGCGCCCTGGCGCGCTGCTGTTGATCGACATCGACAACTTCAAGCAGGTCAACGATCTCCACGGCCACCTTGCGGGGGACCGGCTGCTGATCGCCCTTGGCGAGATGCTGCGCGCGTTGCTGCCGGAGCGGGCGCTTACGGCCCGCCTGGGCGGCGACGAGTTCGTCATTCTGATGGGCGATGCATCGAATGATCGCGTCGTGGCATTGGGCGATGCACTGCGACAACGCTTCAACCACATGGCAGCGCAAGCCTTTACCACGCCGCAGGCCGTCACCCTGAGCATTGGCGCCACGCTGTTCGACCGACCACCGGCCAGCCTGGCGGCACTGATCGAGCAAGGCGACACCGCGCTTTATCAGTCCAAGCGCGGCGGCCGCAACAGCACGCGAGTGGATGACCGCACAGGTGGCGAGTCGAGACCGGCCGAATAGAGACAAAGCGCACGGTGGCGCCGACCCGCCAGCAATCCTTATCGAGGTCGAACGCTGGAGTTTGCGACGCGGAGCGTCACGCCATGCAACCCCTCGCAGAGCGTGGGAACGACCCTGTAAGCCTGAGGCGGATCATGAGCGCAGCCCGCGGGTTACAATCCACAGCCCACGCATTTTCCAGCGGACTCCATATACCGATGTTCACCCTTTCCCACCTCAGCAGCCCGCCGCCCGAGTCATTGAAGAGCCAAGTGCAGCAGATGGTGGTGGACTACTTCGCCGATGTCAGCGCGGTACCGCTGCTGCCGAGCAATCCGCTGTATCAGCTGTACCAGTACGTGATCGGCTATGAGCTGCATCTGCACCTGCAGACCATGAACGGCGACGCCGAAGGCCCCGTGCAGTTGCTACTGGCGCTGGACGATGAAGACCCGGCCCGTGTGCTGGGGTTTGCCCTGTATCTGCCGAGCCCGGACGATGCTGCCGCCTGCACCCTCGCCTATCTGGCGGTGCACAGCGAGCATCGCGCTCAGGGCATCGGCCGGGCGCTGCTGCAACGCGTGCTGGAGCGACGCCCGCATCTGGAGCTGGCCTGCGTGGCAGGCAAGGTGCCGCTGTTCGAGGCCCTAGGCTTGCAGGTGCTGGCCGCTCAGGGTGCGCTGGTGGTGATGAACAGCCGCGACTACCGCTCCACCGGCATGGTAGCGGTCGCCGACTTGGCGCCGGTGTTTGCCTCCACCGAGGTCAGGCAGATTCACGCCTACCTGCTCAAGCAGCACGGCCAGCGCGCCATGCAACAGGCGGAAAAACAGCGTGACGCGCATCTCGACACGCTCGCCCTTCTGGCTCAGCAACTGGTCGACGAGCGCTTGCCCTCGCGCGCGTTGCATTGAGGCGATGCCCCACGCTAGCCGTGGGGTTTCACGAAACGCCGATTGCAATCACCTGTGGAGGTCAGCCGACACCACGCATGCACACGCGCAGTTGGCGGACGTTGAACGCCCGCCAACGCTGATAAAGCATTAAGGCAGGGACTCTCACCCGGTCGGCGCAGACCACCAGGCGGCCCATCTAGAGGCGTGGGAGCGACCATCAGCGAACCAACGGGCATCCCCCTGCATCAAGCAATGGCCATGGGTCCCACTCAGTTGGACACCTGCTCGAGGAATATCAGCTGCAATGGCTCGCTGAGCAGTTCATCAGCGGTGGCGGCAAACGCCTGAAAATAGGGCGTCGCAAAATGCGCATCCAGAGCTGCCTGATCCTTGAAGGCTTCACGCATGTAGAAGGTGCCCGGCTCATCACGCATTTCGAACAGCACGTAATCAAGATTGCCCGGCTCGGCCCGCGTGGGTTCTATCAGGCTCAGCAAGCCTTCTTTCAGTTCCTGTTGTTTACCGGGTTTGGCCTTGAGTACAGCAAGGGATACCAATGGTTTGCTCATGGTGTTAACTCGTTCGATGGGTTGGCTTGCGCACCCGGCAAGGGCAGTGAACAGCAGCGCGCACAGCCAAAGACTCGGGTGTTTGATCATGGGTTTCATCGTCATCACTCTTTGTGGAGTGGGGTCATCCTTGTCCATTCAGTCGAAAAGAAACACCGACAGAACGTGCTAATACTTTCTTCGACCTATTGAAAATGAAGCACCCTGAATGGCCACTGGCGATTGCCACCTGAGCACGCCACGACGCACTATCAGCCAAGCCATTCGTTCTCCGCTGCGAACAAGGAAGCTCCATGCGCATCGCCCTCGTCCTTCTGCTGTTTCTGTGCCATTGCGCGCACGCCACCGAGACCGTCAACGACGTCACCGGCATGAACCCCATCGAAGTGGCGCAGGTACTGGCGCCCACCGAACTGGAGCAGATCGTCACGGCCGTTAGCGGGCATGCCGGCCCCATCGCCGTTGGCGGCGGGCGCTACAGCATGGGCGGGCAAACCGCCACCGAGCAGGCCCTGCAACTGGACATGCGCCGGTTCAACCAGGTGCTGGAGTTTTCCGCAGAGCGCCGGGAGATTCGTGTGCAGGCCGGCATCACCTGGCGCGAGATACTGGAGTACATCGACCCACATGGCCTGTCGCCGCAGATCATGCAGTCCTACGCCAACTTCACCGTTGGCGGCGCACTGAGCGTCAACGCTCATGGCCGATACGTCGGCCAGGGGCCGTTGGTGCTCGGCGTTCGTTCGCTACGCCTGGTGCTGGCTAACGGTCAGGTGGTGGATGCCAGCCCGACGCACAACAGCGAGCTCTTCTACGGGGCCATTGGCGGTTACGGCGGGCTCGGCGTCATCGTCGAGGCCACCCTGCCGCTGGTGGAGAACAGCAAGCTGGTGCGTCAGACGCAGCTCATGCCGCTTGGCGACTATGCGCAGTTCTTCGCCAGCCAGGTAGGCGGCAACCCAGACATGGTGATGCATAACGGCATTCTCTACACCGACGACTACGACAGCGTCCGCGCCGTGTCCTACCTGCGTACGGATGCGCCGCTGACCGTCACCGAACGCCTGGTACCGCTGGACCGCGACTACAAGGCCATGCGCGCCGCACTGGCAGTAGCCAGCAGCAATGGCGGCGCAAAGGTGCGTGAAAGCGTCGTCGACCCACTGCTGCTGAAACGACCGCAAGTGCAGTGGCGCAACCATGAGGCCAGCCTGGATGTGCGCGAACTGCAGCCAATTTCCGGCACCGACTACAGCTATGTGCTGCAGGAATATTTCGTGCCCGAAGCCCAGTTGGAGCCTTTTGTCGCGGGCATGAGAGACGTGCTCAAAGCGCACAAGGTCAAGGTCGCCAATATCTCCATCCGCCATGCCAAGGCCGACCCGGGTACGCTGCTGGCCTGGGCCCGTGAAGACACCTTCGCGCTGGTGATCTACTACCGCCAGGGCGTCTCGCCTAGCGAGCGCGCCGCTGTAGGCGACTGGACACGACAGCTGATCGATCTGGCCATCGCCCACCAGGGCAGCTACTACCTGCCGTATCAAATCCACGCCAGCCGGGAACAGTTCCTTGCCGCCTACCCTCGCGCCGAGGAGTTCTTCGCGCTGAAAAAGCGCGTCGACCCGACCAACAAATTCCGCAACAAGCTGTGGGATGCCTATTACCTGCAGCCCAGTGGCCGGATAACCGCCGCTTCAGGCCACTGATTGACAGTCGTCACAGCGAACACAACCCACCCGGCACCGCCATGATCCACTCCCGCACAGCGAGAATGGTCGGATCGTTTCTACGGCTCTCCGGGTACACCAGAAAGAATGGCTTGCCTTCCAGCTCCGGGCCGAAGGGCTGCACCAGTCGCCCCTCTCTCAGCTCATCCTCGATCAGTTGCCGGCTCATCAGCGCCACGCCCTGGGCGCCAACGGCCGCCGAAACGGCGTGGGTTTCGTCGGAGAACACCAACCCAGCACCGACATCCAGCCCCGGCACCTGCGCCTGCTTCTGCCAGACGGCCCAGTCCATCGGCGAAGAGATCGCTGCCTGGTTGCGGAAGTGGATCAGCGTATGCCTGGGCAAGTCGGCGGCATCGTGCAATTCCAGTAGCGGGCTGCAGGCGGGAACGAAGGTGTTGTCGAAGAGTTTTTCCGCCACCAGGCCTGGCCAACGGCCATCGCCATAGCGGATGGCGATATCCGCCGTGACTCCATCGAGCGCCACCGGCTCGTGCGAGGCGTGGATACGCAAGTCGATAGTGGGGTGGGAGTCGCGCAGCATGCATACCCAGGACAGCAGCCAGCGCACGGCCACGGCCGGCGTGGTGCTGAGGGTGATGGCCTGTCGGCTGGGCATTGCACTGAGGCGTTCGACCGCGGCGCCGATGCTGTCGAAGGCGCTTTCCAGCGTTTGCTGCAGTTCACGCCCGGCCATGGTCAGTTCCAGCTGCCGCGGCTTGCGCACGAACAGCGCAACGCCGAGGGCGTCTTCCAGCGCGCGAATCTGGTGACTGATCGCCGTGGCGGTAACGGAAAGCTCTTCCGCGGCCTGCTTGGCGCTTTCGTGGCGTGCGGCCGCCTCGAAGGCGCGCAAGGCGGAGAGCGGAGGAAGTCGGCGCCGGCTCATAGATGAATTCCCCTCATCCATTGCGAAAAATATTGATCGTTTGTCGCCCGACCGGGGCGAACTTAGCCTGAGTCTGCTGCCAATCACAGATGAATTCAAATTCAAGCAGGAGACTCATCATGACCCATATTCTGCATCTCGACGCCAGCGCCCGCCCCGGCCTCGCCGGCAAGGACTTGCACGGTTCGCACAGCCGCAACCTCAGCCATCGTTTCATCAGCCAGTGGCAGGCGCGCCGCCCGCAGGATGTCGTCACCTACCGCGACATCGGCCAGAACCCGCCCTCGATCATCAGCCATGACTGGATCGCCTCATCCTTCACGCCCGAGCCGAAACGCGAGGCCTGGATGCACGACACCCTGGCCGAAAGCGATCGCCTGGTGGATGAACTGATCGCCGCCGACCTGCTGGTGATAGGCACGCCGCTGTACAACTTCGGCATGCCCGCCGCGCTCAAGGCGTGGGTCGACCAGGTGGTGCGCCCCGGCCGCACGGTGGACGTGGATGAAAGCAATCCGCTCGATCCCTATGTACCCAGGCTGGCCGACCGGCCGCGCCATGCAGTGATCCTCACGGCGCGCGGTGGTGTCGGTTTCGATGTGGGCGGAGAGATGGCGCACATGAACCATCTGGAGCCGAACCTGATCACCGCACTCGGCTTCATCGGCATCACCCGCGTGCATCAGGTCGCCATCGAAGGTCAGGAAGTCGGCGGTGAACTGCTTGCCGAGTCCGTCAAACAAGCCTTGGCCAAGGTCGATGCGCTGGTAGCCGAGCTGCAGCGTTCATTGCACACCGAGCGCGTCGAGGAGCCGGCGTGAGGCAATGGCCAGGCCGAGGATGACGCTGCCTCGCCTCAGCGCTTGGTGCAGGCAAACAGCGCGTTGCCGGAGCTGCCATCCCACGGCGCCAGCCGCTGATAGTCGTGCTCCAGCACCTGCACCTCGAAGTGCGGCGCCAGCAGGCTCTGCAGCTCGGCGAAGTTCACCGCCACCATCGGGTGTTCGTCGTGCCAGACCTCGGTCTGTTCGGCGAGGGTACGTTCGATACGCAGCCTTAGCGCCTGCTGTTCGCCTTCACCGCAGTAGTACCAGCCGGAGCTGAAGCGGAACTGCCCTTCGGCATGCCGTGCGCTGTGGGCAACGAACGAGGCGTTATCGATGCGCTGCTTGTCCACCGCGTTGAAGCAGAACAACCCGCCAACCGCCAGAGCGCCGTGCACGCTGGCGATACAAGCCTTGAGCCGTTCGATGCTGGCGCTGTAGTGGATGGAGTAGAGAAAACAGGTGATCAGGTCCAACGGCTCGTCGACCTGAAAACCGCACATATCCTGCCGGGCAAAGCGTGCCTCGGGGCAGCGCTGGGCGGCGCGGTCGAGCATCGGCTGGTTGATGTCCAGGCCGCTGCTGGAGTAGCCAGCATCGAGAAAATGGCGCACATGCGGACCGGTGCCACAGGCCAGATCGAGGTGGCGCTTGCCGCCGTTGCCGAACAGTTGTTGCAGGCGGTGCACGCAATGACTCTGAGCGGCGTAGTCGATGTCCGCGCACATCAGATCGTAGTAACCCGACAAGTCGGTATAGAGGGCATTGCCGGACATGATGACAGGGGCGCGCAGACGAAGGGCGCGCATCATAGCTCAGGCTGATGCCGCTGGGCATTGACTTGAAGTGGCACGCCTTGAAACAGTCACGTTCACTCCGAAAATGAGGCATTTCGCGGAAGTCATCATACGACATAGCAAAAACAAGCCAACTTCACCCTAGGTGATTTCCAGCACCAATCAATGCCTGCAAGCAATCTTGGACAGTCAATCTGTCATCGCAGCACTGAAGCACTTTCATAGTCATCACACATCATATAAGTTCCTGAAGTCGCATCTGCGATCAACAAGAACAACAAGGAACCTCATGATGAATGACGAACAACGCCCCGACGGCTCGCGCCGCCACTTTCTCAAGCAGTCGCTGGTCTATTCCGCTGCCGCCGCTAGCGCTGCCTCTCTGCTGCCGCAACTGGCCAACGCCACGCAACCTCTCGATCTGCGCTACCCATCCGGCGCGGTCAAGGCGCTGGATGACAGCTTTATGCAATTGCGCCTGTTCAACGCCAGCGTGGAAAAGCTCGCCGATGGCATCCGCTGGGCCGAAGGTCCGGTGTGGTTCGGTGACGGTCGCTACCTGCTGGTCAGCGACATCCCCAACAACCGCATCATGCGCTGGGACGAGATCAGCCAGTCGCTGGCCGTCTACCGCCAGCCATCGAACTATTCCAATGGCCTGGTTCGCGACCGCCAGGGCCGGCTGATCGCTTGTGAGGGCTCGACCACCCAGGACGTTGGCCGACGCATCACCCGTACCGAACACGACGGCAGCATTACCGTGCTGGCCGATGCGTTCGAGGGCAAACGCTTCAACTCGCCGAACGACCTGGTGGTCAAGCGCGACGGTTCGGTCTGGTTCACCGACCCGCCCTTCCAGACCGGCAACTTCTACGAGGGCTACAAGATCGAGCCGGAGCTGCCCCATGGGGTCTATCGCATCGACGGCGAAACGCAGCAGGTCACCCGTGTGATCGAGGATCTGGCCGGCCCCAACGGCCTGTGCTTCTCGCCCGACGAGAAGACTCTGTACATCGTCGAGGGCCGCGCCAAGCCGCATCGCCTGGTGTGGGCTTATCAGGTGAACGACGACGGCAGCCTCGGCCAACGCCGCAAACACATCGAAGCCACCGACACCGGCGCGCTGGATGGCATCAAGTGCGACGAGTTCGGCAACCTGTGGTGTGGCTGGGGCAGCAATGGCTCGGCCGAGAGCGATCCGGAAAAGCTTGATGGCGTGCGCGTGTTCAACCCGCAGGGCAAGGCCATTGGTCATATCTCACTGCCGGAACGCTGCGCCAACCTGTGCTTTGGCGGCGAGAAAGGTAATCGCCTGTTCATGGCCAGCAGCCATGGCATCTATTCCCTGTTCGTCAACGCACGCGGCGCCACCTTCATCAACTAAGCGCTGCGCCACGGCCTACGCGGCCGTGGCCGGCCTTTCCAAATAGGCTTAGAGCGCTCTATTTCGGCCATTACAGCAAACATCAGCGGCATCGATGTTCACCATCATGCCAATGAAGTTCTCTGAAAAAATCCAGTGCGTAACATCTGCTCCATACCCAACCACAACACCGCTGGAGCAAAACACCATGAAACGCCAACTCATCCTCAGCTTCGCTTTCTCCGTACTGGCAGCCAACGTATTCGCCGCCTCCTCCGCCCAACCTGTAGTCGCCGAAGGTGGCTCTGATCGCCTGATCGAAAGCCGCATCGCTGAAGGTGGCTCCGACCGTCTGATCGAAAGCCGCATCGCTGAAGGTGGTTCCGATCGTCTGATCCAGAACCGCGTCGCCGAAGGTGGTTCCGACCGTCTGATCCAGAACCGCGTCGCTGAAGGTGGCTCGGACCGTCTGATCCAGAATCGCGTCGCTGAAGGTGGCTCTGATCGTCTGATCCAGAATCGCGTCGCTGAAGGTGGCTCTGACCGTCTGATCCAGAATCGCGTCGCCGAAGGTGGTTCTGACCGTCTGATCAAAAGCCGAACTGCCTGATACCTTCCTGATGAACTGATCGAGAACGTCGTATGACTCGATGGAACGCGCAGCCCCACAAGGCCGGCCTGATAAGCCGGCCTTGGTTTTTTCAGCACTAGAAAGTCTCGCGCACTGCGCGAATGAGCAGCCCCGTGTCGACCCCAGGCAATCGACCGCCCCGCCCCCGCTCTATGGTGAACGCCCCTTTGATCACTCACCGGAGCACCCCATGGCCAACAAACCGATCACCGTTCTGCGCGATACCCAGCCGATGCCCGTCGTCGATGCCTGCAAGTGGGAGCGCATCGAAGGTGACCCGCACACCGTCAACCTCAACGCCTACACCTCCGAAGACGGCAGCAAGATCATGGGCACCTGGATCTGCACGCCCGGCAAATGGCGCGTGGAGTACGTGAAGTGGGAGTACTGCCACTTCCAGGAAGGCTACTGCATCATCACCCCGGACGGCCTGGAGCCGATCCACCTCAAGGCCAGCGATATCTTCGTGGTCGAGCCTGGCATGAAAGGCACCTGGGAAGTGGTCGAGACCGTGCGCAAGTACTTCGTGTTCGCCTGATCGCGGTGGGCCTATCGGTGTGCGCCCGGCGCGGCGCCCACCGACTTGTCCGCTGCTGAGTACGAGCAACGCCGACCACCCTCGGCATTCAGTCATGCCTAATTCCTCCAACATCGTGCCCACCGAGCCAAGCACGCTCGCCATCATGCAAACGACAGATTTTCCGGGCACCCAATGGCCGATTGCAGGTCTGTAAAGATCGGGGGGACGCGACGCGAGAGGGCATGATGAGACGATCACTATGGGGCACAGCAATTTGCATCACCCTATTGCTGGCAGGCTTGCCGCTGGCCTACAAGCTCTGGCCGGCAGCCGTACCGGCGGCCGCGCGGGTCGGGGAGGTCGCCGGGTCATTCGAGTTGGTCGACCATCAGGGCCGACACATTGACCAAAACAGTTTTGCCGAACGCTGGGTCCTGCTGTTCTTTGGCTTCACCCATTGCCCGGACGTATGCCCGACTACCCTGGCTACAGTCGCCAAGACGCTGGACAAGCTCGGGCCACGTAGCCAGCACGTGCAACCCGTTTTCATCAGCCTCGACCCGGAACGCGACAGCCCACAGCTTCTACAGCGCTACACGGGCTTCTTCGACCCGCGCATTATCGGCCTGAGCGGTAACGTCCAGCAGGTCAGGCAGGCCGCCGACGCCTATGGAGTGTATGTCGCGCGGCGCGAGGCTAACGGCACCTACCTGCTTGATCACACCACCAGCCTCTACTTGGTGGCCCCGGACGGACGTCTGGTTGAACTGTTCGCACAGAACATCACACCCGAACACCTGGCCAGCAGTATCGGTGACTACCTCGATGCAGATTGAGCGCACCGAATCATCACGTAACTGGCCCCTGCTCCTGGGCTTGCTGATACTGGCAGTCCTCTGGCTTGGCCCCTTGCCGGCCATGAGCCGCACGGCGTTCTCGCTGCACATGATCCTGCACCTGGGCGTCGTGGCACTCGCAGCCCCGCTGCTGGCCATCGGCCTGGCGCGCGCCGGGCTCCGTCTCGACCGTTACGCAAGAGCAAGCTGGCTCAGCGCCGCCTTCATCACCGAGCTGGTGGTGGTGTGGGGCTGGCACCTGCCTGCCGCGCACGAAGCCGCTGCCTTGCACACGCCCCTGTTCGTTGCGCAGCAGGCCACCTTCCTAGCCGCTGGCCTGGCCATCTGGCTACTGGGTTTCGCCAGACAAACCCAGCAGGGGCAGGTGCTGACGCTGTGCGGTTTTTTCCTGACGTTTGCCCACATGACCATGCTGGGTCTCGTTCTGATCATGGCGCCACGGCTCATCTACCCTCCCGAACTGTGCCTGGGGGCTTTCGGCCTGCAAGCCCTGGACGACCAACGCCTGGGTGGCATGCTAATGGCGGGCTGGAGTGCGCTGGTCTACCTCGGCGCCACACTGGCACTGGCAGTCCGCCTGCTCGGGGATGATGAGCGTCCAGGCATCGAGGCAGGGCCGCCCCGATAGCGCACGCCTCGGTATCCCGTTCACGGCAAGCGCACTGTCAGGCTCACCAGTTTGAGCACGATCGGCCTCACCAGCATCACGCAAACGAACGCGACCGGCATCGCCAGGCTGTAAGCACTCAGCACTGCCTGCAGATAACCCTCGCCGATGCCCCGGTTTGCAGCGGTAATGACCAACGACATGAGCATGGCCATGATGCCCGACATGAAGAAGGCGAAGGCCACGGGCATGGCACGAGCAGGCAGCTTCCAGTTGCGCACGGCGGCTGGAGTGAGGTCGAGATCGGACATGCGTAAGTTTCCTGTTCGATGAAAGTACCAGGCACTCTAGCGATGAAGACGATTGCGGCGGTAGAGGGCGGAAGGTAAGTTGAGCATCAAGACCAACTTACGAATGAGTGGCGCATTGGAAAGCAAAGGCACAGATACCCTGCGCGGCCTGGAGAGTTTCGTAAAGGCCGTAGAGAGCGGCAGCATCGCTGGCGGCGCGCGCCTGCTGGGTATCAGCGCAGCCGCAGCGAGCCAGAATATCGCCCGCCTGGAACAGAGCCTGGGCCTTCGCCTCCTTACCCGTACCACTCGAAGGTTGGCACTCACCGACGCCGGCTCGCTGTATTTCGAACGCGTACAGGCTGTCCTTCAGGAGCTGGAACTCGCCCGCGCCGCCGTCGCCGACTTGCAGGACGAGCCACGCGGACAGTTGCGCATCGCCACCAGTGCAGCGTTCGGTCGTCATGTATTGGCTCCACTGATCCCCGGCTTCATGACGCAACATCCGCGTATCCGTTGCGAACTGCTGACCACCGACGGCACCGTCGATCATGTGCAGGAAGGCGTGGACATCAGCATCCACATTGAGCAGCAACTGCAAAACGGTCTGGTGGCCAGGCGCATCGCCACTGCACAGACACGCTTCTGCGCCGCCCCCGCCTACCTGCAGCGCGCTGGGCAGCCCAGTGAACCCGAACAATTGCGCGACCACGACTGCCTGCTGTTTCGTTTCGCCACCGATGGGCGCCTCTTGCGCTGGGGCTTCGTTCGCGAAGGCGCGCACTTCGATGCCCAGGTCAGAGTGAGCATGAGCAGCAACGATATCGATGCCTTGGCACAGTGCGCGGCGTCAGGCGGCGGTATCACCCGCCTGGCATCGTTTGTCGCCGATCCCTACCTGGCCCGTGGTGACCTGGTCGAACTGTTCTCCTCGGCAACGCCTACAGACAGCCGTGCGACCGGCGCTCCACTGGACTTTTACCTGTGTGTGCGTGACCGCTATGAGCTGACGCCCAAGGTGCGTCTGTTCATCGATTACCTGCAACACGCCCTGCCCGCCGACTTGAAACCCTCAGCCGAGGCGCGCTGAAATGGCTTGAAAAGCACAGGAACTTGGCCTATTCACAACGGTCAGTGCTGCGCCGCCCACCTGGCGGTTCCCTCATCACGGACGGCCCAAAAGGCCTTTCAGCAAGGAATCATCATGAACCGACTCAAACTGCCGCTGCTCCCCCTCCTTTGCGCCCTGCCGCTGGCCGCCTGTGCTGCCACCCCCGAAGCACTCAAGCCCTACCCCGCCGCAGCCGATGGCTACAGCCGCCATGTGATCGAGTTGCCGGCGCAAGCCAACGAAGCCGAGCACAAGGTGGAGATCATCGCCGGCAAGACCCTGGAAGTGGATTGCAACCAGCAACGCCTGGGCGGCCAGTGGCAGGAAAAGACCGTGGAAGGCTGGGGCTACAGCTACTACGAACTGGGCCAGGTCGGCCCGGCCATGAGCACCCTGATGGCCTGCCCGGACAGCAGCCGCAAACAGGCCTTCGTGCGCGTTGGCGGTGAGCCGCAACTGGTGCGTTACAACAGCAAGCTGCCGCTGGTGATCTACGCCCCCAAAGATGTCGAAGTGCGTTACCGCGTGTGGTCTGCAGCGACCGAAACCAGCGTGGCGCCGCGTCAGTAAACCATCGTCGAAAAACCGCCCCTCGGGGCGGGCATGTCTGACTGGCAACAACCATGGAAAAGGCTCTAAATAGCAACTATGGGACTGGCTGAGGCGTCAGGCACAGCTATGCTCAGAGAGCTATTTCTCATCGAACGCAACTGCAGCGTTCTTCCCTATCGGAGTTGCCATGGATATAGAAAGTCTGTTCGCTCAACTGCACACCCTGCCCAGCATTCCGAAGGTCGCGCAGGAGCTGATTCAACAGTTCGACAACCCTTCTTCGAGCCTGGAAAGCGTGGCGCGCAATATCGAGCGCGACCCAGTCATCGCTGCCAAGGTCCTGCGCCTGGCCAACTCGCCGCGTTTTCGCGGGGCCCGTGAAGCGGTAAGCGTCGAAGACGCCGCCATGCGTCTGGGCTTCAACACCCTGCGCACGCTGGTGCTGGCCTCGGCAATGACGGGCGCGTTTCAGGTCGATACCGGCTTCGACCTCAAGGGTTTCTGGATTCGCAGCTTTCGCGTCGCCAGTATCGCCCGCAGCCTGGCCAAGCAGCTGAAACTGGACACCGACGCCGCCTTCACCTGCGGCATGATGCACAACATCGGCGAGCTGCTGATCCAGACCGGCGCACCGGATTTCGCCCGCCGCATGAACCGCCATCCGAAACGCGAGGCCGCGGCTCACGCCGCCGAGGAAACCCTGCAACTGGGCTTCGGCTACCCGGAAGTAGGCGCCGAACTGGCGCGTCGTTGGCAGTTGCCAGCGCTTATCCAGCACGCCATTGCTTATCAGGCACGTCCGACTCAGGCGCCCAGTGACGGCAGCTATGCGCGCCTGGTCGCGCAGTCAGTGACCGTTGCGGAAACCATCGAGCTGGACGGCGTCAGCGAGGCGGCGCAGCAGAGCCTGGAAGGCCCGTTGTTCGAGGAAGTCGATCTGAACAAACTGTTCGAAGCCTTACCAGCGGTGCTGGAGGCGGACAAGGCGTTTGCCGAGCTGCTCGGCTAACACCGCCGCCAGACACACGCACAAGCTGCAGGTGCCGACGGCCTGACGCGTCAATCGTCAGCGAGACGGCACCCGCACAGGTGATGTCAGCGCATGCAGCACTGCTTGTATTTCTTGCCGCTGCCGCAGCTGCACGGATCGTTGCGCCCTACCTTGGCGTCATCACGGCGTACCGGCAACACAGGGTCCAGGTTCTGTTGCCAGTACTCGTACAGTTCGACGGCGGCCGGCTCGAGCAGTGCCGTGCTGGCGTCGTACTCGGCGTCGGTCATGGCCTTGAGCGTAGCGCTGCCGCTCTCGTCGCCGTGCAGGGTGATCAACGCCCGCGCCGCCGCAACCGGCTCGGGTAGCGCCGCCTCCAGCCAGCCGGCCACCGTCGCACCACGCAGGTAGCCCGCACACCATTCGGAGACGATCAGCTTCTCGCCCTTGCCGTTGTCGTCGGCAAGGAAGATCGCCTCATAGTCATCCGGCTCTTCACTGAGCATGTAGGCCGCCTCGCTCATCAGCTCGACAGCCAGCTTCATGAAGCGCTCGCCATCCTTGTCGCTCGGCCACTGCGGCGGCTGGTCAGCCCAGATCGCCGAATACCAGATGGCAGGCGCAACCCGGCGCGGAGCGGAGACGATGGCGGCGAAGAAGCCGTCCAGTTCGCTGGCAGAGAGGATCGAGTCATCGTTGCCGTACTTGAGCAGCCACTGATCGAGCTTCTCCAACCCTCTGTTGTCCATCGCCACGCCTCCGCCTGAAAAAGGCCGCTACTGTACCTGCATCGGCGCGTATTGCCAGCCGTCCGGCATCTGGCGAGTGCCCAGCGGGCCACAGCCCGGTACAATGCGCGCCTTGCCCGTGTGCCAGCCTGATAAAAGAAAACACCATGTCCTTGCCCAAGAACCACCTGGAACTGCTCAGCCCTGCGCGTGACGTCGAAATCGCCCGCGAGGCCATTCTGCATGGCGCCGACGCCATCTATATCGGCGGCCCGAGCTTCGGCGCGCGGCACAACGCCTGCAACGAGGTGAGCGATATCGCCAGGCTGGTGGAGTTCGCCCGCCGCTATCACGCACGGGTGTTCACCACGATCAACACCATCTTGCATGACGACGAGCTGGAGCCGGCCCGCACGCTGATCCACCAGCTCTACGACGCTGGGGTGGATGCGCTGATCGTGCAAGACATGGGGGTGATGGAGCTGGATATTCCGCCCATCGAGCTGCATGCCAGCACCCAGACCGACATTCGCACCCTGGGCCGCGCCAAGTTTCTCGACCAGGCCGGCTTCTCCCAGCTGGTACTGGCGCGCGAACTGAACCTGCAGGAAATCCGCGCCATCGCCGACGAGACCGATGCCGCCATCGAGTTCTTCATCCACGGCGCGCTGTGTGTGGCCTTCTCCGGTCAGTGCAACATCTCCCATGCCCAGACCGGACGCAGCGCCAACCGTGGCGACTGCTCGCAAGCCTGCCGCCTGCCCTACACCCTCAAGGATGAAAAAGGCGGCGTGATCGCCTACGAAAAACACCTGCTGTCGATGAAGGACAACAACCAGAGCGCCAACCTGCGCGCTCTGGTCGAGGCCGGCGTGCGCTCGTTCAAGATCGAGGGCCGCTATAAGGATGTGGCCTATGTGAAGAACATCACCGCCCACTACCGCCGCGAACTCGACGCCATTCTCGAAGACCGCCCGGACCTGGCCCGCGCCTCCAGCGGCCGCACCGCGCACTTCTTCGTGCCCGATCCGGACAAGACCTTCCACCGCGGCAGCACCGACTACTTCGTCACCGAGCGCAAGGTGGACATCGGCGCCTTCGATTCGCCGACCTTTACCGGCCTGCTGGTAGGCAGCGTGGAGAAGGTGAACAAGCGCGACCTGATCGCCGTCACCCATGAACCGCTGTCCAACGGCGACGGCCTCAACGTGCTGGTCAAACGCGAGGTGGTGGGTTTCCGCGCCAACATCGCCGAGCTGAAAGGTGAGTTCGAGGAAGATGGCGAGAAGCGCTACCGCTACCGCGTCGAGCCCAACGAGATGCCCGAGGGCCTGTTCCGTCTGCGCCCGAATCACCCGCTGTCACGCAACCTCGACCATAACTGGCAGCAGGCGCTGCAACGCACCAGCGCCGAGCGCCGTATTGGCGTGAGCTGGAAGGCTGTGCTGCGTGAAGATGCGCTCAAGCTCACTGCCACCAGTGAGGAAGGCATCAGCGTCGACGTTGCCCTGCCCGGCCCGTTCGGTGTGGCCAACAAGCCGGAACAGGCACTCGACGGCCTGCGTGACCTGCTCACCCAGCTCGGCACCACCATCTACCACGCCCAGGGCGTGACGCTGGATGCGCCGCAGGCGTTCTTCGTACCCAACTCGCAGCTCAAGGCACTGCGCCGCGACGCCATCGAAGCACTCACCGAAGCGCGCGTCGCTGCCCATCCACGTGGAGGCCGCAAGGCCGAGACCGACCCAGCGCCGGTGTACCCGGAATCGCACCTGTCGTTCCTGGCCAACGTTTACAACCAGAAGGCCCGCGACTTCTACCACCGCCACGGCGTGCAACTGATCGACGCCGCCTACGAGGCCCACGAAGAAGAAGGCGAAGTGCCGGTGATGATCACCAAGCACTGCCTGCGCTTCTCCTTCAACCTGTGTCCGAAACAGGCCAAGGGTGTGACCGGCGTGAAGACCAAGGTCGCGCCGATGCAGCTGGTACATGGCGATGAAGTGCTGACCCTGAAGTTCGACTGCAAGCCGTGCGAGATGCACGTGATCGGCAAGATGAAGGGCCACATTCTAGACCTGCCGCAACCGGGCAGCGCCGCGACCCAGGTGGTCGGGCACATTTCACCCGACGACCTGCTCAAGACCATTCGCCAGAAGCCGGGTTACAGCCACTGAGCCAACAGCCCCATCAGGTACAGGCCCAGGCCGAATACCAGATGGGTCAGTAACGCACGCACACGCACCCGCCAGGGCTGCGGCGTGCGTGAAGCGGCCACGCCCATGCCGAACGCCGGCTGCATCAGCAGCAGGGGCGCTGCCATGCTGAGCGCACCAAAGGCCAGCGCCGGCGCAAGCGTGGGGCGCAGCACCCAGGCTTCGCCAACCCAGGCCAGGAACAACGCGGCAAATAGCAGCCCTGTCAGGTAATGAAAGATCCAGCCCAGCGCACGCTCACCGCGCAGCGTGGGCGCCTGGCCAATCGCTGCGTGGCGAAACTGCCCATGACGCATGTGCCCCAGCCAGCGCCCCACCCAGGCGTAATCCAGCGCCGCCACACCGAACCAGCGCTTGCGCGCCAGCGCCCACAGGTCCATCAACAGCGTTGCGCCAATACCCAACATGATGATCTCGACTGCCATACGCACCTCCATCTAATCTATCTGAAAAGCCTTCAAAACAAGGCTGCCAGTTAAAGTCGACTTGAGGTCAAGCATGAAAGAGCTGGATATCGGCAAGGTCGCGCGCTGGTCAGGTCTGCCGGCCTCGACCTTGCGTTACTACGAAGAAAAAGGGCTGATCCACTCCATCGGGCGCAATGGCCTGAAGCGGGTCTTCGCCGAGTCGGTGCTGCAGCGCCTGTCGTTGATCGCACTCGGGCACACGGCCGGTTTCTCACTGGACGCTATCGCCGAGATGCTGGCTGCCGAGGGCGGTCCTGCCATCGACCGTGAGCAACTGGAACGCAAGGCAGAGCAGTTGGATCACACCATTCGCCGCCTGTCCGCCATTCGCGACGGGCTGCGCCATGCGGCGCTCTGCCCGGCCGACAACCACCTGAGCTGCCCCACCTTTCAGCGCCTGATGACCATGGCCAGCAAGCAGATGGGCCGAAAGCGCCCTGCCGTTCCCGAGCGGGCTTGAACGGCCGCAACGCTTGTGTCGTCAGCTTGTGCTCGGGCCTGCGGCTGCATCGTCTTGGCCTCGGTGCGCACGGCGCACCCTACAACAGCGACGTGCTCCGTAGTACCAAGCGCGAAACGCTCCGTAGGGTGTCGCGGGGCCGCCCAAGTCGTGCGCACCGGATTTTCAACGACTCACGCAGCGGGCTGGGCTGAGCATCTCGATTTCACGAATCTCGAAATCACGACGCAGGTAGTCCATGCGCGTGTCGTGAAACGCGCGCATGTGCGGCAGGGCCGTGTGCTCGGCCAGCGCCTCCCGTGACGCCCACACCTCGTAGAAGATGAATAGCGTTGGGTCCTGCGCGTCGCGCAGCATGTGATATTCGATGCAGCCGGGCTCGGCACGACTGGGTTCGACATAGGCGCGAAACAGTTGCTCGAAGGCCTCGGCCTGCTCGGGTTGGGTGTGCGCGTGAAGGATAAAACCGTACATGGATGCAGGCGCCTCGATGTGAGTAGATGCCTCACCTTAACGCAGCATTCAGCGAGCCTTTCATGATTTTCAGTCAACAATGATTTGACCGCTTCGGGATGTTTCGCACGCGCAGGGCTGGATAACCTGCCGCCACATTTTTTGGAGAACCCCCATGAAAAAGATCCTCCTGCTCAATGGCGGCAAAGCGTTTGCCCATTCCCACGGCCAGTACAACACCACCCTGCATGACGCAGCAGTGGCCTTCCTCGACCGCGCCGGATTCGACGTCAAGACCACCTTTATCGACGGCGACTACGACGTCGAAGAAGAAGTGCAAAAATTCCTCTGGGCCGATGTGGTGATTTACCAGATGCCCGGCTGGTGGATGGGCGCTCCCTGGACGGTGAAGAAGTACCTCGACGAGGTGTTCACCGCCGGTCACGGCAGCCTCTATGCCAACGACGGGCGTACTCGCTCCGACGCCTCGCAGAAGTACGGCAGCGGCGGGCTGATCCAGGGCAAGCAGTACATGCTGTCGCTGACCTGGAACGCCCCGGTGCAGGCCTTCGAGGACCCAACCGACTTCTTCGAAGGTAAAGGCGTGGACGCGGTGTACTTCCCCTTCCATAAGGCCAACGAATTCCTCGGCATGACTGGTCTGCCCACCTTCATCTGCAATGACGTGATGAAAGTGC
Source organism: Pseudomonas sp. YY-1 (assembly GCF_002843095.1). Lineage (NCBI taxonomy): Bacteria > Pseudomonadati > Pseudomonadota > Gammaproteobacteria > Pseudomonadales > Pseudomonadaceae > Pseudomonas > Pseudomonas sp. YY-1. Next base: position 65,367 of record NZ_PJLX01000020.1, read on the forward strand.
CGAGCATCGAGCAGGACGTGGCGCGCTACGAGCAGCACCTGGCCCAGGTGTTCGGCGTCGCCTGACGCAGGCGCTCGCTCATTGCCCGCCGAACAAGGCCGTCCAATAGATGCCGGCATCGCTCTGCGGGTCGTTGGCATAGGCAGCGCCTAGCTCGCTGAACTCCGGGTTCATGATGTTGGCGCAGTGCCCGGAGCTGGCCAGCCAGCCCTCGACCACCTTGGCGGTGGTATCCAGCGCTGCGGCGATGTTCTCGCCGACCTGGGTACCGCTGTAACCCGCCAGCTCCGCGCGGTCACCCGGCGTGAGGCCGTCACGCCCCTGATGAGCGAAGAAATTGCCATTGGCCATGGCCCGGCTATGGCTCTCGGCGGCGCTACCCAGTTCGGCGCTCCATACCAGCGGCGTAGTAGCGGCAAAGGCCTGGTCACCGCACTGGCGCGCCTCAGCGCGGGCGGAGTTGATCAGCAGGAGCAGACTTTCCCCCTCGGTCTGCCAGGTTTGCAGCCGCCCACTGAGCAGCGGCCGGGCCAGCACGATGCGCCAGTCGCGATCCTGCTGACTGACGCCGATATCGATGAACTGAGGGTCGAGCATCACGCGACAGAAGCTCTCGCTCAATGCCTGCATGGCAGCCTGCGCATTGCGCGGGCCAGAGAGCGTAATGGCCTGTACGTTGACCAACGGATAGCCGGCCGCGCTCAGCGCATCCTGCAGGTCCGCAGTGCCGTTGGCAGGCAGGATCAGGCGTGGATCGTTGGTCAACGGTGGCAATGGCTCGGAGGCCTGCACGCCGCAGCGTTGCACCTCGCTGCGATAGGTGTTGATCGTCTCGATCAGCTCAAGGTCTTCAGCCGCCTGAGCCGTGCCCGCAATCCCCATCAACAGCAGCGCCAGCAGGCAGCCTTGCCTTCCCCATTTGCTCATTGTTGTTGTCATACAGCCTTCTCCCAACTAACGTCGTGATTCTGACGCAATTCCCGGCGCAGGGTCATGGCCGGTTTCCTGATCCCATCGAACGCCCGCGTACATTGGCATCGCGGCTGAACGGCAGGGTTCCTACATGACGCCATCTATCGTCATCACACAACTTATGCACTCGCCTCTCCCGCCTGAGAACACTAATGCCCGGTTACTTCGCCAAGAACGAACAACATCGCCGCCTGGTCCTTAAAGCCTTGCTATGGATCACCTTGAGCGGCGGTTTGTTCTTCTCGGTCGTCAATCTGTTGCACGACAACTGGCTGCTGGCCGGTCTGGAGATCGGCTACGCCGCGGTGTCGCTGTATCTGCTGACCATCATCGATAAAACACGCAACCTGCAGCTATTGACCGCAATTTACCTGCTGCCGTTCTTCAGCATCATGATTGTGGCGCTGGCTCAGACCACCACTACCTTCGCGGTGTTCGCCTGGATCCAGACAATTCCGATCATCTGCTATCTATTACTGGGATTGCGCCTGGGGATGTACGGCTCGATCGTGTTCGTCGGTGTCGGCCTGTTCGTCTTCAGTCAGCGGTTTTCGTCCGATGAATTGCTGCAAAACGTCGAGATCATCGCCAATCTCGGCCTCGCCAGCTTGGCAGTGATGATTTTCGCGCACATCTACGAGCGCAGCCGCCTGCTCAATGAGCAGCGCCTGACCGAGCAGGCGACCACCGATTCTCTGACCGGCCTGCCAAACCGCCTGAAGCTGGCCGAGGTATTCGAGCGTGAGCGTGCCCATGCGTTGCGCAATGGCACGCCGCTTTCGCTGGTATTCGTCGATATCGATCACTTCAAGCAGATCAACGACCGCTTTGGTCACGAGGTCGGTGACCGTGCCCTGGTTCACTTCGCCAAGGTTCTGGCGCAGCGTTTACGGGTCAATGATCTGTTCTGCCGCCTGGGCGGTGAGGAATTTGCCGTGCTACTGCCAGGCAGCAAGGCAGCGCAAGCTCGGGAAATCGCCGAAATCCTGCGCGAACGCCTGGTTGCACAATCGCTGACAGTGGATGAAACCACGCTGCACATGACGTTGAGCGCCGGCGTGGCCTGTTTCGGGGTGGATGGGCAATCACTGGACGAGCTGATGCTGGCGGCAGACAGGCGCACCTACGCGGCCAAGCGCGCCGGGCGTAACCGGGTGATCACCCGAGAGGACGTAGAACCCATTCTGGGCTGAACGGGTGCGGATCAGACGTAGATGCTGACTCCGCCCTTTTCCTGCAGCCACTGGCGATAGGTTTCCAGCGAGTCGGTCTGCTGGTCGCCGTTGTAACCGGCGATGCGCACGCTGCCATCCATGCCGGCATCCACCATCTTCTGCACCTGCGCCAGCAGCTTGGCGGCATCGTCGCGATCAAGCTGCGTCACGTCCGGCAATTGAATCACCGACGGCGCCGCAGGCTGACTGTCGCCACTGCGCTGCACGGTAGTGTTGGGCTGCGCCGCGCCGCCATTCATCGCGCGTAGCAGACCACCTTCACTGCGCGCTACCACCTGTTTGGCAAAACGCCGCAAGTCGGCAACTGGATCCTGACTGGCCTGACCGTCGGCTTCGCCGCTGGTCGCAGTCGAACGATTGTTGAGCTGGCTGCCGTAGTAGCTGAGCATGGCAGGCGTGCTGTTGTTGATACTGGTCATGAGGCCTCCGCGAAATCCGTTCGCCTCATGCAAAGCAGATTCCGGGCCAGCCGCTGCAGACCAGTAAATACGCGGCTTTCATACGACGTCGCGGCATGGACTTGCCACCCCGGGGCAAGGGTTTGCCCGTAGCGGTCAACCCAATAGATCGACCATTACCGCGTTGCTGTAGATCAGGCAGCCATCTTCGGCGCTGTAGCCGACCAGATGAAACTGGCCACGCCCTTCCTCGCCGCCGATGTAGACGCGCCATTTGCATTCGCTCAGTGGGCCGAAGCCCTCTGGCATGACCAGCTCCAACGTCTGCATGTCTGCGTCGATCATCGCGTCCCGAACGCCGCTGCGCTGCAGTTGCTCCTCAGCCTGCTCCAGGCGCAAGTGCTCCGCCTCACTGACATAGAACTGCAGAGTGCCGATAGGGATGGATTTGCTGTCATTGTCGGCCTTTCGCCAACCGTCGATGCTCAGGGTGTTCATCCGCAAGTCTCCTCAGTGACGCCTGAGTTCAGGGCAAATGCCCACTTACAGAAGATGGGACAAGCCAGACGCCGAAACGGCTCCTCACAGATGGACGAACGGCCGACCGTTTGCTTGTCGAGGCGATTGCGCTAGGCTCTGCACCTTCATTGATAGGAGGTACTCCCATGGCCCGCGCCACTGCCCGCCACATCCTGGTTGCCAGCGAAGACAAGTGCAACGAACTGAAAGCCGCCATCGAAGGTGGTGCCGACTTCGCTCAACTGGCCAAAGACAACTCCTCTTGCCCGTCCGGCCGCAGCGGCGGCGATCTGGGCTCGTTCGGCCCTGGCCAGATGGTCAAGGAATTCGACACAGTGGTCTTCAGCGCACCGGTCGGCGTGGTGCAAGGCCCGGTGAAGACCCAGTTCGGCTATCACCTGCTGGAAGTCACCAGCCGCCAGGACTGACAACACGCAACGGAAGGGCCGCTACTGCGGCTCTTCTTTTTCCCAAGCCTTTTTCAACACTTACGCAGTAGGGCTCTGGGTTTCGGACATGAAACGCGGTATTCGGCTCACCTCCATTCTGCTGGTATTCATTTGCCTGTCGCTGGCGTTGCTCACCGCCTGGCAGGTCTGGATTTCCCGTGAGCGCGCGCTGCATGAACTGAACGTCGCCAACCTCAACCTGGTTCAAGCGCTGGACAACTACACGGCAGGGGTCATTCGGCAGTCCGAACTGGTATTGATCGAACTCACCGATCGCCTGCAGAACGGCGCGGCCGAGCACGAACCACAGCGTCTCCAGACCTTGCTGCAAAAGCAGGCCGAAGTGCTCGGGCTGGCCAATGCCATCGTCGCCTATGACTCACACGGCAATCGCCTGGTCGCATCGACATCATCGCCCACACCCAACCCCAATGCCGCTGATCACGCCTTCTTCGTTCACCACCGCGACGATCCCTCCAGCGATATTTTCATCGGCCCCACCATCAAAAGCCGCATCACCGGTGACTGGGTCTTCAGCGTCAGCCGTCGGCTGAACGATGACCAGGGACGCTTCGCCGGCGTGGTCGCGGTAACCCTGGACGTTGAGCACTTTCTCAGCTTCTTCGGCAGCCTGGATCTCGGCGAGCACGGCTCGATGAGCCTCTCCACCGGCGACGCCAAACTCCTGTTTCGCCAGCCCTTCCGTGAACAGGATATCGGCCTGGACTGGTCCGACTCGCCCATCCTGCAACTGCTGCGCGAGCACCGTGAGGGCACCATCGCACAAACCTCACGCATCGACGGTGTCGAACGTGTCTATGCCTTCCGCCGCAATGATCGTCTACCACTGATTACCATCGTCGCCCTCGGCCGCGATGATGCCCTGGCCGCCTGGCGCCACAATGCCCAATTGTTCGCCAGCCTGATTCTGCTGCTGCTGGTAGCCGTCGGCGTCATCGGCCAACGCCTGATCCTCGACATCCGCCGCCGCTCACGGGCCGAGCGCCAGTTGCTCAGCGCCCAGGAAGAATTGCTCGACGCCAACTCACGGCTGGAAGTGCTCGCCTCACAAGACGGTTTGACCGGCCTGGCCAACCGCCGCAGTTTCGACCAGACCCTGGAAGTAGAGATTCGCCGAGCCCAGCGCCGCGGTTCTTCGCTGTCACTGCTGCTGTTCGATATCGACCTGTTCAAGCGCTACAACGACCGCTACGGCCATGTAGCCGGTGATGACTGCCTTCGTGTGGTGGCGACGCTGCTCAAGCAGTGCATGCGCCGCCCCGGCGACCTGGCTGCACGTTACGGCGGCGAGGAGCTGGCAGTCATCCTGCCGAACACCACGAGCGAGGGTGCCGAGGCCGTGGCCCAGAGCTTCATGCAGGCTCTGCAGCAGCGCAACCTGCGTCATGAAGCCAGCCCATTCGCACGGGTCACCGTCAGTGCCGGCGTCGCCAGCCTGACGCTGGATCAACAGGACAGCTCGGTCTTGGCGCTGGCGTTGATCGAAGCAGCTGATCAGGCGCTTTACAGAGCCAAGAGCAATGGCCGCAACCGCATGGAAAGCACCGAGGTCGATGGCGAACATCAGTGATGACAAGACGCCTGAAGCAGTTCAGCATCGCTTCGACGTCTCTGCCTCGGATGAATGGCCACGATGAGCAACAGCACCTCGCACCCACTGCAACAACTCGCCCAGAATCTGCTTGGCAAGGCAATCCACGAACTCGAGCCGGAAGAAAGCCATGTGCTCGAACAGATTCGCCAGCGTCGCCCCATCAGCCGCGATGCTGCCGACGCGTCGGATGAACAATCATCTTTCGGCGAGAGGCTTTCCGATCGGGTCGCATCGGTCGGCGGCTCATGGACCTTCATCATCTGTTTTTCGCTGACCATGCTCGGCTGGATGCTGCTCAACACCGACGTGCTGTCGCACTTCGGCATGGCCTTCGACCCCTACCCTTACATTTTCCTCAACCTGATGCTGTCGACCCTGGCGGCCATCCAGGCGCCGATCATCATGATGAGCCAGAACCGTCAGGCGGCTAAGGATCGCCTGGCCGCGAGCCTGGACTTCGAAGTGAACCTGCGCGCCGAGCTGGAAATCATGCGCCTGCACGAGAAGATCGACCAACGCATCCAGCAACGTCTGGACCAGATTCTCGAACGCCTGCCGGAGAAACGCCCGCGAGACTGAGCCGACACGGGTCGCATTTGCACCGTAGGGTGCGCCGTGCGCACCAGAGTTTCAGGCATTCAGGCCAGGCGCGCAGCGCACCCTACGGCAGCGTCGGCTCGCGCTGCCGCCAACTATCGAGCAAGCGCCCGCCCCACACGTTGATCAGCAGCCCGGCCATCACCAGCGCCGCACCGACCATCTGCAAGCTGCCGAGGCGCTCATCGAGCAACAGCGCCGAGGAGCTGATCCCCACCACCGGCACCAGCAGCGAGAACGGCGCCACCTGGCTGGCCGGGTAACGCGACAGCAGACGACTCCAGAGCCCGTAACCGAGAATGGTGGCGCCGAATGCCAGGTAAGCCAGTACCAGCAGCGAGTCCAGGCTGAGGTTACGCAGCGACTGGCTGATCAGCTCCGGTCCTTCCAGCCATAGCGACAACGCCAGAAACGGCAAGGGCGGAATCAGGCTGCCCCAGACCACCAGGCCGACCAGATTGACCTTGCCCAGTTTGCGCGTGACCACGTTGCCCAGCGCCCACATCGAGGCAGCGGCGATGGTCAGGGCAAAGCCGGCCAGGGTCATCGCCTGCCCGCCCTGCAGACCGATCAACACCAGGCCACTGGCCGCCACCAGCAAGCCGAACAGGTTGCTGCCGCGCAGCCGCTCGCCGAGAAACAGCACGGCGAAGAACAGGGTGAAGAACGCCTGCGACTGCAGCACCAGAGACGCCAGACCAGCCGGCATACCGACGTACATGGCATAGAAGAGAAAGGCGAACTGCCCCACAGAAATGGTCATGCCATAGGCCAGCATCCAGCGTAGCGGCACCTGCGGCCGACGCACGAAGAGAATCGCCGGAAACGCCGCGAGCATGAAACGCAGGGCGCCCATCAGCATCGGCGGCATGCCGTGCAGGCCGACCTTGATGACCACGAAGTTCAGCCCCCAGACGACGATCACCAGCAGCGCCAGCAGCAGATCCTTGGGCGTCATGAGCACAAATCTCGAGTTGAGTGAGCCGGCATTAGACCAGCCTCACCCCGTAGCAGACAGACACAGAGGCCGAGGAAAAAAGCCACACAGCCACTGCCGGCTGCTAACCTGCGCGCTTCTGTAGTGGTACGCCAAACCCATGACTCTGCACGATTTCCTTCTGTTCGCCTTGCCGGCAGTGTTTCTCACCGGGCTGTCCAAGGGTGGCTTCGGTGGCGCCCTGGGCGGCATCGCCGTGCCGTTGCTGGCACTGGCCACGTCGCCGAAACAGGCGGTGGCGGTCATGCTGCCGATTCTCTGCCTGGCCGATGTGGTGGGCCTCAAGGCCTACTGGGGCAAGTGGGATACGGCCAACCTCAAGGTCATGCTGCCAGGCGCGGTCATTGGCATCGCCATCGGCTCGATGACTTTCGGTTTGTTCGACGAGCGCGCCATCGGCCTGCTGATCGGCGCCATCGCCATTATCTTCGTCGGGCTCGGCCTGGTAGTTGGCAACCAGGCACCCCGCCCGCTGCATAAAGGACGCGGCACACTGCTGTCGAGCCTGGCCGGCTTCACCAGCTTCGTCGCCCACGCCGGTGGCCCGCCGGTGATGATGCACCTGCTGCCGCAGCAACTGGAAAAGGTGCGTTTCGTCGCCACCATCAACCTGTTCTTCCTGCTGACCAACGCAGCGAAGCTGTTTCCCTACGCCGCGCTGGGTCAGTTCACTCAGGAGAATCTGCTGCTGAGCCTGATGCTCGCGCCCATCGTGCCACTGGGCGTGTGGAGCGGTTTGTGGCTGCAATCGCGGGTCAACCACCTGTGGTTCTACCGCATCGCCCGGTTGGGCATTCTGCTGGCGGGCGTGCAGCTGATTTGGCGTTACCTCTGACACCGGCTAAGGCTGCAACCCCAGCAGCTCGCGCAACTCACGAGCGGTAGGCATGCGCGCCGACACGCCGCTGTTGAAATCGAAGGACTTGGCACTGGCCAGCGGCCCGACTATTACCGGGTCGAAGCCGGCATCGGTCACCAGACGTGCGGCTACCTCGAGCGCGGCCTGATCATCGGCCGCCAGGGGGATGGCGAGCTTTTCGCCGTCGCGATGTGCCTGGCTGCGCAGGTTGTAGGCGGCGATGGCATTGAACGCGCGCACCAGGCGCACGCCCGGCAGAAACTGCTGCGAGGCCAACCCGGCGCCCATTTCGACCGCTTTTTCGGCCATCGCCCCGTCGCGCCCAAGGCGCGGATTACCGGCGTCCAGCACCACTTTTCCGGCCAGCTCAGTGGCGTAGTCACGGCCAACTTGCGGCGTCGCGCCGTAGGGCACCGCCAACATGATCACCTCGCCAAATGCCGCCGCCTCACGCGGAGTGCCGACACGGGCACGCTCGCCCAGCTCATCGGCCAACGGCTGCAGGCGTTCGGGATGTCGCGACGAGATCATCACCTCATGCCCCGCTTCGACCCACAGCCGTGCCAACGGGCTGCCGATATTACCGGTACCGATGATGCCGATACGCAAAGTGTCTGCCTGCACCAGCACCGGGGCGCCACCCATCAGCACAAGCAGGCCGAGCGCGACGGCGAAACGGTGAAGTAAACGGGACATGTTGAGCTCCTCGAGCGAGTGACGACGAAGAGCAAGCATAGAAAAAGCCAGCCCCCCTGACGGCCAACGATTCGCAACAGAGTGTTGCCCGCCAGCTATGCTTGAAAGGCGATACCGCAATGCAGTCGGCTGCAGGAGCCGAGGAGGTGGCAGTGACCCGAACGCGTCCCCCCAGTCAATGACCTGCTTCCCGGAGACACGACCATGAGCAAAAGCATGGATTCACACAAAGAAGGCAAGAAGAAGCCGCTGAAAACGGCGCACGAGAAGCGTATGGCCAAGCGCGAGAAGAAACATGGCCAAACCCTGCTCGGCAGCCACTCGCCGAACGCCTGAGCCCCTACTTGCCGGCGCAGCTCGCTGCGTCGGCAAGCCCCAGCGTAAAAACACCATCCGGGAAATTGCGCGTGCCGCCAGCGCCGCAAGGCACTAGAATCCGCAGCCTAAGTGATCGTCCGGCCGCTCCTGCGCGCTGCGACGCCGTCTCACCTATCGGCCAGGAGATCCCAGATGGGCGCCCAGTGGAAAGCCAAACCCAAAGAAGCCGCCGCCAATGCCCGAGGCAAGATCTTCGGCAAGCTGGTGAAGGAAATCATGATCGCCGCGCGCAACGGCGCCGACCCGGACATGAACCCCAAGCTGCGCCTGGCCGTGCACCAGGCCAAGAAAGCCTCGATGCCCAAGGACACCCTGGAGCGTGCCATCAAGAAAGGTGCGGGCCTGTCCGGTGAAGTGATCAACTACGAGCGCACCCTGTACGAAGGCTTCGCCCCGCATCAGGTGCCGGTGATCGTCGAGTGCCTGACCGACAACGTCAACCGCACCGTCGCCGAGATTCGCGTGCTGTTCCGCAAGGGCCAGCTCGGCGCTTCCGGCTCGGTCAGCTGGGACTTCGACCACGTTGGCCTGATCGAAGCCACTACCGAAGAAGGCGCTGACCCGGAACTGGCGGCCATCGAAGCCGGCGCCCAGGACTTCGTGCCCGATGACGAGGGCTCGACCCTGTTCATCACCGACCCGACCGACCTCGACGCCGTGTGCAAGGCACTGCCGGAACAGGGTTTCACCGTCAACTCGGCCAAGCTCGGCTACCGCCCGAAAAACCCGGTAAGCAGTCTGACGCCGGAGCAGATGGAAGAAGTCGAAGCCTTCCTCGAAGCCATCGACGGCCATGACGACGTGCAGAACGTCTATGTCGGCCTCGCTGGCTGATGTTCGCTGGGCGCCCGAATTGGGCGCCCAACGCTGCTCCCATGCCAACCACCCTGCAAATTGCCGCCGCCTGCCTGTTCGACGAACAAGGCCGCCTGCTGCTCGTGCGCAAGCGCAACACCCGATTCTTCATGCTGCCTGGCGGTAAACGCGAACCGGGCGAAGATGCGCTGTCTGCGCTTCAGCGTGAGCTGCTCGAAGAGTTGGAGCTGCAACTACAGGCCGGCGCACTGCAACCACTCGGTCAGTTCCAGGCGCCCGCCGCCAACGAAGCCGATACCTGGGTGCAGGCAGACATCTTTCGCGCCGCCCTCCCCCATGCCGTTCAGCCCGCCGCCGAGCTGGAGGAACTGCGCTGGCTCGATACTTCCCTGCCCCTTCCTGACGACCTGGCGCCACTTCTGCGCGATCAGGTGCTGCCGACCCTGAAACGGCTGCCGTCAGTGTAAGAGCGTTGCTCGCGGCATCAAAACCGCTCGCGGCAGTTTCTTGATCCACGACAACGCGGGTGACAACACCAGCGATTAGGCTGCGCCGATAAACAAAACCATTCGCCTTGCCTGCAAACCCCACAGGAAACGAGGTTTGCCATGAGTATCACGTCCGCCCAAATCTGCGAGGCTGCCGACCAGTTGCAGGGTTTCGTCGGCTTCAACGCCAAGACCGAGCAGTACCTGCTGCGATTCTCCGAAGACAGCTTCGGTCTCGACGTACCGGCCGAAACCATCACGCCTACCTGCGAATACGTCTGGCACGCTGACGAGGGCGAACTGATGCGCCTGGATCGCCAACGTCTGGCCTGGCTGCAGGAGCAACGCATCGATGATCGAGTGAATCTCGGTGATCCGCTGCGCGTCTACCTGCGCCGCAGCGATTTGCCGGAGATCCGTGCGGAGCGGCGACGCCTGACGCCGGCCTGAGATTCAGCGTGTTTCGAGGCATTCGGTGCGCACCAACCCACCGGGACCACAACGGCGGGGTACCCCCGCCCTACGCCACGAGCGCTACCCCGTAGGGCGGGTGCAACCCGCCATGCCGGCTCTATCGGGTGACGCGCGCCGCCTCAGCCCAATAGCCGCATGGCGACAGCACCGAGGCCTACGCCGATCAGCAGCAGTACGATCCCACCCAGCCACAGCTTGCCCGCACTGGCCGCAGGTGGCGCGGCAAGGGGGGCCGGCTTGGTCTGAGCCGCACGCAGCGGATTGGCCGCCGCCGGCGCTGCCTTGGCGCTGACGCGTGCTACCTGCGGCACCGGGGCGATCTGCGTAGCGCCGCCGCCAGCTGCCTTGGCAGCCAAAGCTGGCGGCAGGTCCGCCACGCGCATGAACTGGGTGGCATCCTCGTCGGGCGCATCACTCACGTTCACCTTCGGCCCGATCACCAGTAGCGTCACCGTGCCCATCTTCAATTGATCACCCGGTTGCAGCACGGCGGTCCTGACCCTCTGCTGGTTGACCAGCACGCCGTTGGCCGAGGCGAGGTCCTTGATCTCCAGCACGTCGTCCTTGAGAAAGAACTCGCAATGCCGGCGCGACAGTTCCAGATCGCTGAAGCACAGCTCACACTTGCTCGAACGGCCGAAGGTCATCGAGCCATGGACATGAAACTTGCGCCCCTGGTGCTCGCCCTGGATCACCTGCAGAAACCAGCGTGGCGCGGCAGCCTCGGGTCTGGCCGCGCTTTTCGCCGGATTGACCAGCTGCAGCTCGACGGCGCCCAGGCGCAGGCGATCACCGTCGCGCAACTGAAAGCGTGTACCGACGCGCTGGTCGTTGACCCAGGTGGCGCCCTGACCGGCATCGCTCAGGTAGTAGTAGCCGTGGTCCAGGCGGATCTCGGCGTGGAAGCTGGCGATTCCGGCATCGCCAAGCACTAGTTGGTTACGGCTGTCCTGACCGATGGTCAGGCGTTCGTCGGTCAGCCAGACCGGCGCTTGGCGGTTATCCAGGAACTGCAGTCTGAGCATCGTGGTCGCCTCGGGTCAGTCGAATAGATTGTTCAGCAAGCGCTTGATCGGGTTCTGCTGGGCCGGCTGCGCGCTGCGTGGGCGGCTCGCGGCCTGACGCACGCGCTGCTCATGGCTGTCGTAGAGGGCCAGCAGCCGTTCATTGTCGGGCTCGGCCTCGAGGCCCTGCTTGACATGTTCCAGCGCCAGGTTGTATTCGCGCCGCGCATAGGCCGCCTCGCTCTGTTCGATGAAGCGCTGCGCCACGCGGTTGATGCCAGCCAGAGCCAGCAGATTGTCCGGTTCCCAGCCAAGCACCTGGCGGAAGTAATGCACGGCACTATCGTCCTCGGGCAGGACCAACAAGCCCTCACCGAGGCGTTGCTCGGCCAGGTCGAGATACTGCTGGATACGCGCCTGCAGCACGCGCTGCAGGCCGTCGCTGGCCTGGGCATTGCCTTCGTCCAGGGCCAGGGCCTGGCGAAAATAGTAATCGGCGTTGTCCTGCGCCGGGGCGAGCAGCTGCCCCTCGCTCAGGCGCGTTTCGGCCAGCGCGAGCAACCCGCTGATGCGCTGCTGCAACTGCCAGTAGTAGCCGCCAGCACTCCCCAGGCCGAGCAACAGCAGGCCGAGCATGGCCCAGGGCAGCCAGCGCCGCCGGGATGGGCGAGGCGGCAGGCTGACGGCCGGGCTCAGACGGGTCTGGTCCTGATCGGCGTCATGCAGCTCGTCGAGGCTGGCCAGCAGCACGTGGCAGTCGGAGAAGCGATCTTCCGGGTCCTTGGCCAACATGCGATCGAGTAGCCATTGCAGTTCGCCCAGCGGCTCTGGCAACGGCGGCGCTTGCAGCTGCAGCTGGTTCATCAGGGTCTGGGTGTAGTTGCCGCCGCGAAAGGGGTTATACCCACTGAGCATTTCCAGCAGGATCACGCCCAAGCTGTAGATGTCGCTGCGTGCGTCCAGTGCCTGACACTGCGCCTGCTCGGGGCTGCTGTAGGCGGGGCTGCCGACGGCGATGCCGGACTGGGTCAGTTCGCTGTCGAGCTGCAACTCCTTGGCCACGCCGAAATCGCTGAGCACCGCGGTGCCATCGTCACGAAAGAGGATGTTGCCGGGCTTGATGTCACGGTGCACCAGGCCCTTGTCGTGTACCAGTACCAGGGCGCTGGCAATCTGCCGGACGATGCGCAGCGCACGCACCGGCTCCAGGCGCTGCCCCTTGTACTGAGCCAGATCACCGCCCGCCAGGTACTCCATGGCGAGAAAATGGCGGCCGTCGTCCAACTGGTCGATGCGGTAGATGGTGATGATCGAGGGGTGCTGCAGGGAGGCGACGGTATGGCCTTCCTTGATGAAGCGCTGGGTAAAGACTGCGTCCTCGCGGTGCAGCAGTACCTTGAGCGCCACCTGGCGCTGCAGCGCCTGTTCGGTAGCCAGATAGACCTCGGCCATGCCGCCTTTGCCCAGGCGATGGTGAATGCTGTAACCAGGTACGCTGATGGCAGGCTGACTCATGCGGCTCGACTGGCGCTCAGGGTTGAAGGGATTTGAACAGCTTGCGTAGCAGGCCGGGGGTCGGCGCTTCGCGGGGTACGGCGGCCGGGCCAAGGCCCAGGACGATGCAGCTGATATTGTCTCTGCCGCCATGGCTATTAGCCAGCCCCACCAGTTGTTCGACCATCGCCTCCAGGGTGGCCGCTTCGGCGCAACAGCGTTGGATGGCAACGTCGTCGAGCTCGCTGGTCAGCCCGTCGCTGCACAGCAGCAGCAGTTCGTCCGGCGCCAGTCGGGCACGCATCAGCCCGACTTCAGGCGCCTGTCCGACCTGCCCCAGGCATTGCAGAATCACGTTGCGGCGCGGGTGCTCACGCGCCTGCTCGGCGCTCATCTGCCCCGCGTCGACCATGGCCTGGACCCAGCTGTGGTCGTGACTGAGCTGCTCGATATGTTCGCTGCCAATGCGATAGGCGCGGCTGTCGCCGACCCAGGCCAGCTCGAACGCATCCCCGTCCAGGCGCACGGCAACCAGGGTACTGCCCATGCCGGCCTCGCCCTCCGCGGGCTGCGCCGCCGCGGCGATCGCCAGGTGGGCGGCATGCACTGCTGCAGGCAACTCCGCGCCCTGCTGCACGGCGCTCACCAATTCCTCCAGCGCCAAGGCACTGGCCACCTCACCACGCTCGTGCCCACCCATGCCATCGGCCAGCGCCCACAGGCCCAGATCGGGACGGCAGACCAGAGCATCCTCGTTATGCGTGCGTACCTGGCCGGCAACGCTTTGCGCAGCGAACACCACGGATACAGGGGAGGACTGAGACACGCGGCGAATCCTTGAGCAAAATGCGATTCCCCATGATGCGGTGACGCGAACGGGCTGTCACCGCCCGCAAGGCCGTAAATGCGCAACCGTTAACCAAAATGCGATGATTAAATAAGCCGCCAGATCCGCCACCTGAACCCATGACCTCACCGCGTTTTCGCCGCTTGCCCCTGCAGTTGCGACCTCTGGTCGACAAGTTCTACCGCGACCACCGCTCGCCGATGCGCAGCCAGGCGGGGGGTGAACTGTGGGTGGCGGAAAACGCCAGCGAGATCGTCGCAACCCTGAGTCTTCGTGCTGTAGCGGGAGGACAGTGGCTGACTGGCCTGTTCGTCGCCCCCGCGCTGCGGCGCCAAGGCGTGGCAGCAGCATTGCTCAGTCACAGCCTGGCGCTACATCCCGAGCCAGTCTGGCTGTTCTGTCACCCCGAGCTGCACACCTTCTATCAGAGCCAGGGCTTCGAGAGCTGTCAGAGCCTGCCGACCGAGTTAGCCCAACGGCTGGCCCGGTACCAACGCGGAAAATCGCTTATCGCGCTGCGTATCCACTGAGCAACCTGTCGCCAAGGGCAAAAATACTGGCACTTTGCTCAGGAATGCCCCTTGCCATTAGCGGTCAAAGCTCTGCATGCTTGTTCCATAACAACGAAAAGAAACGCTATGGCTACCCAGACTGCTCGTTTGCTGAAGCGCCTGCGCAATGACTTCCAGCTGTCGATCATCACCCTGATGGGGCTGTTCGGGGTCATCGGCATCTCGCCCTATGCCGTCTACCGCCTGCTGCACGGCAACTACCTGGTCGGTATCGCCGACACCGTCATCGTCTTTTCCACCCTGTTCGCCGTGCTCTACGCCTGGGTCACCCGCGACACGGTCAAACCCGGTATCTACCTGGCCGCCGTGTTCTCGGTCGGCGCCACGCTGATCGCCATCAACCTGGGGGTCAACGGCCTTTTCTGGATCTACCCACTCATTCTCTTCAACTTCTTCATGGTCACGCCTGGCAAGGCGCTGCTGGCAACCTCCGTGGTGCTGATCAGCCTGGTCAGCCACGCCCTGCTGGTGCCCGGCAGCGTGTTCGAAAGCCATTACCAGATGGTGTCGTTCCTGGTCACCTGCATGATGGCCAGTGTGCTCAGTTTCATCTTCGCCTTCCGCACCCGCACCCAGCGCGACCAGCTGCAATCGCTGGCCATTCATGACCCACTGACTGGCGCACGCAACCGCCGGGCGATGAATGAAGAACTAAAGATCGCCATGGCCAGCCATCGCCGCCACAGCGGCAGCTACGGCCTGCTGGTGATGGATCTGGACCATTTCAAGCAGATCAACGACCACTTCGGCCACCACGTCGGCGACCAGGTGCTGGTGGCCTTCGTCGAACTGATCAAACGCTGCTCACGCAAGGAAGATCGCTTGTTCCGCTTTGGTGGCGAGGAGTTTCTCCTGCTGCTGCCCAACACCGAGGCCGAAGGCCTGCGCGCCGCTGCGCAAAACCTGCTGAGCAGAGTCGCCAATGAGCTGGAGAGCCCGGGCGGCGCGGTGACCGTCTCCATCGGCGGCGCCATTTTGCACAGTGGTGAACACTGGGAAGGCTGGTTGCAGCGCGCAGATGAATGCCTGTATCGAGCCAAGAGCGAGGGGCGCAATCGCGCGGTGATCGCCGATGCGCCGGGCGATCAGAACAAGGCTGCCGCCAACCCCAGATAGATCAGCGACTGCGCTGTTGCTGATAACTGCCACTGCCCGGTTGACGTTCAATGATCAGCCCGCCCGGATATTCGGTGCTCTGGCGAATACCATCACGGGTTTCGCTGGAATAGCTGCCATAGCTGCTTTCCTGACGCACGCTGCCCTGCGGCAGACGCTGCCCGCCATAGAGGTTGTGCTGCTCATAACTCGACGAACCCGAAACGCTGCCGCTGGCACCGGGGCTGACGTAGCTCTTGGGGATGACGCGAATAGTCTGCGGCTGATCAGCGAACGCAGCACCGGCCAACATCGTAGTCAGGATCAACACAAGCGAACGATTCAACATGAGCACCTCCCATCTGAGCGGGGCCAGGCATCGCCCGCCTGAAACCCGAAAACCATCATCACACCGGCTTTGACAACAACACGAGGGAATTTTCAGCCCTGAAACGACAAAGGGTCAGCCGAAGCTGACCCTTTGCTGGACATGGTGCGGAGATAGGAATCGAACCTACGACCTTCGCGTTACGAGTGCGCTGCTCTACCGACTGAGCTACACCGGCGGGAAAACGTCGGCATTATGCGAGTTGCCACGCTCGCGCTCAAGTCGCTGGAGCATCAGCTGTCGAGTAGTTCGATGCGGTCGTCGTGGATGCGGATCAGCCCCTGCTTGTAGAGACCGCCGATGGCCTTCTTGAAGTTGCCCTTGCTGACCCGAAAATGCTCGGAGATCAGCTCTGGCGGGCTCTTGTCACCCAGCGCCAACACGCCACCCTGCGCACGCAGGCGTTCGATGATCTGCTCGGCCAGGCCGCTGGCGGCTTCATGACCGATGGGCTGCAGGCTCAGGCTGATCTTGCCGTCGGCGCGCAGCTCCTTGATGTAGCCCTTCTCGCGCATGCCGCTGCGGATGAACTTGAACAGCTCGTTCTTGTGGATCAGGCCCCAGTGCTTGCCGTCGATGATGGCCTTGAAGCCGAGATCGGTACGCTCGACCACCAGCAGATCGACTTCCTGGCCGACCTGGTAGTTGGCCGGCACCTTGTCCAGGTGGCGATCCAGGCGCGCGGTGGCGGTGAGGCGGCGGGTGCGTTTGTCCAGATAGAGGTAGATCACGCAGTAGTCGCCGATCTGCAGCGGGCGCTTCTCTTCGGAATGCGGGAGCAGCAGATCCTTGGGCAGGCCCCAGTCGAAGAACAGGCCGACGCGATTGATGTCCACCACCTTGAGGCTGGCGAACTCACCGAGCTGGATCTTCGGTTTCAGGGTGGTGGCGATCAGCTTGTCTTCGCTGTCGAGGTAGAGGAACACGTTGAGCCAGTCCTCGACTTCGCTCGGCGTGTCCTTGGGGATGTAGCGCTTGGGCAGGAGGATTTCGCCGTCCGCACCACCGTCCAGGTACAGACCGAAGTCGGTGTGCTTGACCACCTGCAAAGAATTCATCCGCCCAATCAAGGCCATCGCGTTTCACCTCACCAAAACAGCCGGCCATTCTACCCGAGTTAATCCGCGACCGGGCTGGCGGCGTGGCGAATCGACGGCCGGTCGACTGGTGGCGTAAGTAACTGGGAAACAAGCCATAAATTGTCGCGAAAAGCCGCCCATGCGCGGCGTTATGGTATTCATCATGGCGATTAACCAAGCAGGAAGAGGCTGCTTGAGGCATAATGGCCGGCCGCCCATCTGAAAGAGATCAAGGTCATGGCCACCCTGCGCGTGAAGTCCTCCTCCAGCAAAGTCAGCAAACCCGCCCCTGCCGTGGAAACCCGCGAGTCCATCGAGGCGCAGATTGCTGCCTTCCTGCAGGGCGGCGGCGAGATCCAGCAGATCGCCAAGGGCGTCAGCGGCCAGACTTACGGCGGCACTCGCCAGATCACCATCAGCAAGAAGTGATCGCCTCGGGTGCGCAATGCGCACCCAGCCTCTCCCCCTCCTGCTTTACTCGCTCGCCAGCCCCAGGCGCAGCAACTGCCCTTTCGGCGCATCCGTCAGCACATAGATATAACCGTCCGGCCCCTGCCGTACGTCGCGTACCCGTGCGTTGAGCGATTGCAGCAGACGCTCCTCATGCACGATCTTGTCGCCGTCGAGCTGCAGGCGAATCAGCGCCTGACCGGAGAGCGCACCAATGAACAGGTTGTGCTGCCAGGCTGGGAAACGCTCGGCATCGTAAAACGCCATGCCGCTGATGGCCGGTGACTTTTCCCAGACATGATGCGGCGGTTCGGTGCCCTCCACGGTTTTGCCCTTCGCCTCGGGAATCGCCAGCATCGAATAGTTGATGCCATGGGTCGCCAGCGGCCAGCCGTAGTTCTTGCCGGCCTCGGGAATGTTGATTTCGTCGCCACCACGTGGGCCGTGTTCATGGGTCCACAAGCGGCCACTCCAGGGATTGAGTGCCGCGCCCTGCTGATTGCGATGGCCGTAGGACCAGATTTCCTTGCGCACGCCGTCGCGGCTGGTGAAGGGGTTGTCCTCAGGAATGCGCCCGTCCGGGAAGATCCGCACCAGCTTGCCTTGCAGCTTGCCGAGGTCCTGCGCGGTAGGGCGATTGTTGTTGTCGCCCAGGGCGATAAACAGATGGCCGTCGCGGTCGAACACCAGCCGCGAGCCGAAGTGCGTGCCGCTGGACAGCTTGGGTTGCTGGCGGAAGATCACCTCGAAGCCTTCCAACGCCATGGCATCGGCCGACAGCTTGCCGCGCCCTACGGCCGTACCTGCGGCGCCGTCGCCCTCCTCGGCGTAGGACAGATAGACCAGGCGATCCTTGGCGAAGTCCGGCGACAACACCACGTCGAGCAAGCCACCCTGGCCAACGGCGAACACCTTGGGCACGCCGCGCAGTGGTTCGGACACTTCGCCCTCGGCACTTACCCGACGCAAGACACCTGGCCGCTCGCTGACCAGATACCCCTGCCCCTCCGGTAGAAAGGCGACGGCCCAGGGGTTGGCCAGACCTTCGGCAACGGTGTGAACGTTCAGTGGCCCCAGCTCGGAGCTCAGTTGGCGATCTTCGGCGAAGCTGTACTGGTAACCGAACAGGGCGACCAGACCGAGGGCTGCGAGGGGTTTAAGGCGCGGCATCATGGCGTCTCCAGGCGTCAGACAAGCGGCCATAGTGCAACAGCCCCTCAACCGTGGCAGCCCCGTAAAAGTTTCCTCAGGTTTCAGTCCGTCAGGTAACGCTGCTCGATGCGCTGGTATTCCCCGGACTCACGCAGCAAGCGTAGCCCCTCGTCGAAGCGCCGACGTTGTTCGTCCCGGCGAAAGCCGACGCTGTATGGCGTGGGCGGAAATATCTCGAACCAGGCCAGTGGCTGAGTGACGTCGACCTGGTCGTTCACCTCGCGATCCAGGTAGCGGATGATGCGCTCGTCGCCCACCACCACATCGGTGCGGCCGCTGTAGAGCAGACGGTTGCGATTGATCTGCAGCGCCTCCTCGCGGTAGCGCGGGTTGTTCATGGCCATGCGCTCGAACTCCGGCCCCATCAGCAGTCGCGCACGCTGGAAGGCGCTGACCGCGTACTGGCTGAGGTCGGAGATCTGCTCGATGTGATAACCGCGCTTGGCCAGCGCCACTGCCACGTTCTGGTAATGGATGTAGACGTCCGAATAGAAGGCCTGCACGCCACTGCGCTCGTGGGTAGTGGTGATGGCATCGATCTCACCGCGGCGCAGCATCAGGTGCAGGCGCTCTATCGGCGCGTAATAGGCGGTCACTTCAAAACCGGCGTTACGCGCGGCACGCTCCACCAATTCATATTCCAGGCCACGCGGCTCACCTTCGTAGACATAAGGCGGCTTGTGCGTACCAAAGCCGACATGCAGCACCTCGGCCGCAACCGTCGCGCTCAGGCACACCAGCATCAATCCCAGCCACCATCTGGCCATCGTCTACCTCGTTATCGGACCCGCCAGAGCATAGACGCCTGACCACCTTCATAACCAGAGTGGATGCCGGCTGATTCATTCCGCTTTGCCCTATCGAGGCTAGACTGGCTGCACGCATTTTGCGCCTGCCTTCAGGAGACCAAGACCATGCTCAAAGCCGAATACCAACAGCGCGGCCCGGTACCGCAAGACGTGATCAGCGCAGTGCCACTGCAACTGCCGGAGCCCGCTGCCGGGCAGGTGCGGGTCAAGGTATTGGCTGCACCGATCAACCCGTCCGACGTGCTGACCCTGACCGGCGCCTACGGCATGCTGCCGCCACTACCGGCCGTGGGCGGTAACGAAGGAGTCGGCAAGGTCGAGGCGCTCGGTGAAGGCGTCAGCAACTTCAAGGTCGGCCAGACCGTGCTGCTGCCGGTCGGCTGCGGTACCTGGGTCACGGCCCTGAACGCCCCGGCAGAGAAACTCATCCCGCTGCCGGATGCCGACCCGCTGCAACTGGCCATGCTTACCGTCAACCCGCCAACCGCCTCGCTGCTGCTCAGCGAGTTCGTCGACCTCAAGCCAGGCGATTGGGTGATCCAGAACGCCGCCAACTCGGGTGTCGGCAGCTACCTGATTCAGCTGGCCAAGCTGCGCGGTTTCAAGACCATCAACGTGGTGCGCCGTGATTCGGCCATTGCCGGTGTCGAGGCCGAGGGCGGTGACCTGGTGCTGGTCGATGGCCCGGACCTGGCCAAGCGCGTGCGCGCAGCAACGGGCGGCGCTGAAGTTCGCCTGGGTATCGACGCGGTCGGCGGCGTCAGCACCGATAACCTGGCAGCGGCCCTGGCCAACGGCGGCGTGCTGGTGAACTACGGCATGATGAGTGGTCAGGCCTGTCAGGTATCGCCGGCCTCCTTCGTGTTCCGTGACGTGACCCTGCGCGGTTTCTGGCTGGCCAAGTGGTTCCAGCAGGCCAGCCCGGCGCAACAGATGAAGGTGTTCGGCGAACTGGTGCAACTGATCGCCAGCGGCAAACTGAAGACCCGCGTCGCGGCGACTTATGACCTGGAGCACATCAAGGACGCCGTAGCCGCTGCCGCCAGCGGCGAGCGTGATGGCAAGATTCTGCTGGTGCCCTGAGGTCTGCAGCAATGGGTGCGCATGGCGCACCTTACCTCCGCAGCACCGTAGGGTGGATCACGCTTTACCGATCCACCGTTCTGGCGGATGTAAAAAGTGACATCCACCCTACGGCTTCACATCGAAACCGTGGGGTGTGCCTTGCGCACCGCCTAACCATCACGCCACAGCAGCAGCCAGCCCCTCACGCATGCGTAGCGCATCACGCTGGAAGCAACGCGCCGCCTGCAGCAACGCCAATAGCGTGAGAAACAGCGCCACCGGAATCAGGATCATGGCGTCATGTAGCCCGACGGCCTTGAACGCCTCGTTCATCTCGCTGGCACCCGCTGCCTGCATCGCCGCTTGCGCGTAATGGTCCGACAGCCAACCCACTGCCAGTGGACCGAGGCCGCCGCCCAGCAGATACAAGCCGGCGAAGAACAACGCCATGGCCGTAGCCCGCAGGCGCGGCTCGATCACGTCCTGAATCGCCGTGTAGACGCAGGTATAGAAGTTGTAGGAGAACAGCCAGCCCAGGCTGAACACCCCGACGAACACAGCCGTCTCGATCCGCCCGGCGCTTAGCGCCCAACCCGTGCAGATACAAGCCACCAGCATGCTGAAAGCCGCGAACAGCAGTCGGCCATTACCCCAGCGCTGATGCACCTTGTCGGCGATCCAGCCCCCAGCCGTCAGGCCGAACAGGCCGGTAAGCCCGACGATCACCCCGGTGGCCATGGCTGCATTCTGCAGGCCCAGGCCGAAATAGCGCTGCAACATCGGCACCATGAAGGAGTTGCAGGCATAAGAAGCGAAGTTGAACGCCAGCCCGGCCAGCACCAGCCACCAGAAAGTGCGGATCGCCAGTACCTTGCGCAGTGGCTTGTCCACCGGCGCGCTGCTGACACGTACGGCCTCCGCCGCACCACGCGCCGGCTCACGGATGAAGAACAGGAACAACGCCAGGATCAACCCCGGCACCGCGGCGATCAAAAACGGCGCACGCCAGCTGCCGAAGGCCTGAACCATGGCGCCGATGGTGAAGAATGCCAGCAGCAGCCCCAGCGGCAGGCCGAGCATGAAGATGCCCATGGCCCGTGAGCGCTTGTGTGCCGGGAACAGGTCGCCGATCAACGAATTAGCCGCTGGTGCGTAGCTGGCCTCACCAATACCGACGCCCATGCGAATCAGCAGGAAGCTCCAGAAATTCCAGGCCATGCCGTTGAGCGCGGTCAGGCCGCTCCAGGCCGCCAGGCCCCAGCCCATGATCTTGCGCCGTGCACCGGTGTCAGCCATACGCCCGAGCGGAATGCCGGCCAGGGCATAAACGATGGTGAAGGCGGTGCCGATAAGGCCGAGCTGCAGGTCGCTCAGGCTCCACTCCAGGCGGATCGGCTCGATGATGATGGCAGGGATGGTGCGATCGAAGAAGTTGAACAGGTTGGCCAGGAAAAGCAGGAAAAGAATGCGCCAGGCATTCGAGGCTTGCTGATGGGGCTGCACGACAAGGTTTCCTTTTTATTGTCCGCGTGCGGCCTACCGCGGTGGCACCTACCTTGGCGCCACCCACCGAACGCTGGGTATGCGCAATCTAGAGGCTCTGCCCGGTTTTGTCTGCGACCATTTGCTTGGTTTATGCAAATCGATGGCGCTGGATGCCAATCTGCCTAATATCCGGCGGTAATAAGGCAAAGTGCTTTTTTCCGTGCTAGAACCAATGGGGTTGGTCATTTTATGGCCAATGGCCAACACCCCACTGACTCGCCCGGACTGTCACCGATGAAAACAAAAAAAGACGCCGTAGCCCCCGCCAAGGAAGCCACACTGGCCGATATCGCCGATAACCTGCTGGCGCCGCCCGCGCTACCGGTGTTGAGTGAAACCGGCGAGCAGTATCTGTATTTCACCGAACGCGATATCGAACGCATCCTCGATAACCTCGACGGCCTGCGCAACATGGTCTTCCCGCTGGCTGAACCACTGGACGAGGGCGAGTCGAGCCGTATCCAGCAATTTCCTTCAGTGTGCCTGATCGGCCTTGGCCGCTGCGGCTCGAACATCGCCCTGGACGTCGCCTCGCTGGTCTACAACGCGCGGCAGTTCTATCTGGAAGAGTTTCATAGCGAAGCCACCGCCGCCATCGAGCAGGCCTCACGCCCCAGTCGCTGGATTCGCAGCAACCTGCTGCGCGCACCGAGCAAGCGCAGCAAGCCTGTATTCCTCATCGAACCGCTGGTGATGCTGGGCGATCTGGACAAGGACATCGAAGGGCGCATCCGCTTCTCGCGTAAAGGAGAAACCAGCGGTTTTCTCGACGACTACAGCAAGATGAAGATCATGGACCTGTCCGAGGTGCACGCCGGTGGCGCCGGCAACGCCCCGATCCTCGGCCAGTACCTGGCCAAGATCATCCTCAACAAGGACACCCAGCGCTTCTCCAACGAAGACTGGAAGTTCATCCACAGCTACCTGATCGACTCCTGCGGCATCAAGGCCAACCAGTCGCGGCTGTACTTCTACATTTTCAGTGCTGGCGGCGGCACCGGCTCGGGCATGGCCTCGGAGTTCGGCCTGGCGCAGCAGTTCGCCTACATGAGCAAGACCTTCGACAGCAAGACGCCGGAAGACGACGAAGCTGAACGCGGAGGCTTCGTCTTCGAACCGATCTTCACCAGCGGCATCTGCATCCTGCCGAACATCTCCGACCAGCGCAGCGAGATGTCAGAGGCGCTGCACATCAACGCCGGGCGCCTGCTGTGCAAGTACCTGGCCGAGGAATGGGACTTTTCCTACAACTTCGACAACGAGCAGAGCAGCGCCGAAAGCGTGATGCGCCGCATCCGCCCGTGGAACGCCATGATGCTGATCTCCAACGACATCATGCGCTACGCCGAAGAAAGCGGTGACGGCAGCATCCACAACATCGACGTGACCGCCATGGAGCGCCACGCCAACCAGTACATTTCGCAGCAGATCTTCAACATCCTCACCGCCCAGGCGGTGACCAGCGACTACGACCAGAATTACTTCCGCCGCGCCGGCATCGACATCGGCGAGACCATCCGCCTCGACGCCAACGACCTGTTCATGAGCCTGGCCGGCCCGGTTGCCGTCGCCTATGCCGAATCCGTGGTGCCCGAACAGCACGTCCAGCTCTCGGAAAAATTCCGCGTACTGGACAAGGAACAAAGCCCGCCACGGCTGAACATCGACGACCTGTTCTTCCGCTCCATCGACCTGCCGCATTTCAACAAGGTCACCCAGGCCATCGAGGGCATCAGCCTGCTGCCGATCGAATCCAAGCGCTATCGCCAGGCGCTGGAGCAGTACAAGTCCAGCGGCTACGACGCCACCCAACTGAGCGACCTGCACTTCTTCAAGAATTGCTCATCGGTGGTGTCGATCGTCTCGCTGCCCAAGGACTACAAGCTGTCCTACATGGACCTGAACCGCCTCAAGACCCACCTCAACAACCTCTTCCCCAACACCACGCTCAAGCGCTATGCGCTGGTCATCGGTGCCTCGGCGAACCTGTCGCTGACCACCCTGATCGTCAAGAGCCCGTGCCTGTCGGACGACTTTCTGACCTTGATCGTCGCCTACATCAAGCGCTGCTTCGCCCGTGACCAGTATCGCTTCGACGACAGCCTGGACGATGCCATGCTCGATTTCATCGTCTCCGAGCGCTTCAACGAGGCGCAGCTCGACGCCATGCTCAACGAGCACGAAGACCCGGCGAAGATCCTCGATACCAACTGGTATGCGATCAAACCGATGTACGAGAAGAAGTACCGCGAGCTGATCCACGACGCCGAAAAATTCGTCTCGATCAACGACATCCGCCTGTCGCGCGAAAGCGTCAAACACGCGATCAAGTACCTGCGCGAGATCTACCGTCATCGCATCGGCAAAACGCGGGTGATCTCGCTCAACGACTATGGAAAATAGGCGGTACGGACGTGCCTGTGCTTCACTGAACAGGGCACGCTAGCCGCCGCCAAGCGGGGTGACTATGGACGGACTCTCGATCCGCTTTCTTGCAGACCTACCCGAGCAGGGCCAACTCCTGCTCAATTGCGAACACGATCCCTGGCTCGTGGCACTGTCCTACGTCATCGCCAGCGTTGGCAGCCTCAGCACGCTGACCATCACCAAGCACCTCGATCAGGTGCAACGGCGCAGCATGCGCCAGGTCTGGGGCCTGCTCGGCGGGCTGTGCCTGGCGGGTGCCATCTGGTCCATGCACTTCATCGGCATGCTGGCGTTCCAGGCGCCTGTCGCCATTCGCTACGACCTTGCCACCACGGTGCTGTCGCTATTGGTGGCCCTGGCCGCTGCCCTTCTCGCCGTTTATTACATGGTCATGCCGCGCCCCGGCCTCAGCCGGCAGCTGCTGGCCGCCAGCATCATCGGCCTGGGTATCAGCGCCATGCACTACAGCGGAATGGCGGCGATCCGCTCGGATGCTCAGGCCTACTACCACGGCGGCCTGTTCACCCTGTCCATCGTGATCGCCATCAGCGCCAGCTTCGCCGCGCTGCTGCTCAACCGTTACGTACGCCATGGCTCGCCGCGTCGACAGCGCTGGATGAAATATTCGGCAGCGCTGGTGATGGGCGCCGCCATCGCCTCGATGCACTACACCGGCATGGCTGCGCTCAACCTGGTGGTGCCAGACGGTACTCCACTGCAATTGCGCAGCGCCGACAACAGCGTGCAACTGGTGCTGATCGTCGCCTCCATCACCCTGCTGATTCTCAGCCTGAGCCTGGCCGCAGCCTGGATCGGGCGCAAGCTCGACGACAAGGAGCGCGACCTGCAGCGGGTCAACACCTTGCTGGTGCAGCTCGATCAGGCCAAGGCCTCGCTGGAGCAGGTGGCGCATTTCGACCCATTGACCGAGCTGCTCAACCGCCGCGGCTTCAACCGGGTATTCGCTGCCACGCTGGAGGAGCGCGCGGTGACCGGCCGCAGCCTGGCGGTGATGTTTCTCGATGTCGATCACTTCAAGCGCATCAACGACAGCCTTGGCCACGATGCCGGCGACGAGCTGTTACGCGTGGTGGCACAGCGCATTCGCAGCGCGTTGCGTGAGCGCGACATCATCGCGCGTTTCGGCGGCGACGAGTTCTGCGTGGTCGCCAGCCTCGACAGCACCGCCGACCCACGCGCCCTGGCCGCGCGCATGCTGGAGCACATGAAAGAGCCGATTGGCCTGGCCGGGCGCAAGATCGTGATGACCACCAGCGTTGGCATCAGCCTGTTCCCACAGGACGGCAGCAGCGCCGACGAACTACTCAAACATGCCGATCTGGCGCTGTATCAATCCAAAGGCAGCGGCCGCAATGTGGTGCACTTCTTCAACCCGCACCTGAAGCAGAAAGCCTCGTACGAGCTGCAACTCGAAGAAGACCTGCGCCAGGCGTTGCAACAGGACGACGGGCTGATTCTCTACTACCAGCCGATCATCGATCTGCGCAGCGGCGAGCTGAGCAAGCTCGAAGCCTTGGTGCGCTGGCATCACCCGCAGCATGGCCTGCTCACCCCTGAACGCTTCATTGGCATCGCCGAGGCCAACGGTTTCATCGACGTGCTCGACAACTGGGTGCTGCGCCGCGCCTGCCTGGACCTCAACAGCCTTGATCAGATGGGCTATCCCGGGCTGAAGATCGCGGTCAACTGCTCGGCCCTGAACCTGGCCAACGATCAGTTACCCGGGCGCATCGAGCAGTTGTTGAACGCGACCCGTTGCCCCGCTCACTGCCTGGAACTGGAGGTGACCGAAAGCGCGCTGCTGAGCAACATCAACCGCGCCATCGGCCTGCTGGAAAACATTCGCGCGCTGGGCGTCAGCCTGTCCATCGACGACTTCGGCACCGGCTATTCCTCGCTCGCCTACCTGCGCCGCTTACCGCTGGATACGCTGAAGGTCGACCGCTCCTTCATCCAGGACGTCGCCCACTCCAGTCAGGACCGCGAGATCGTCCACGCCATCATCGCCATGGCCCACGCCCTGCACCTGAAGGTCGTCGCCGAAGGCGTGGAAACCGCCGAACAGCTGGCATTCCTGCAGGAGCGCGACTGCGATCAGGTGCAGGGTTATCTGTTCAGCAAACCAGTACCGCTGGAGGAAATCGTCGCCCTCTTCCCACCGCATTACCGGCCGCTGGAACGGGTCGGCACGCGGTTCTAGGATCTGGAGGCAAACATCCGGTGCGCGCGGCGCACCCTACCCAAACGCCGATACGCCGATACGCCGTAGGGTGCGCCATGCGCACCGAGCCAAACACCGATTACCGATCCAGCCGACAACCATGCGAATCGCGGTGCGCACAGCGCCCCTAGTTACGCTGCTGCCACTGCGCCAACCAGCCGAGGCTGGCCTGCGTGCCCACCTCGCCCGGTTTGTACTCGGCGCCCAGCCAGCCGCCGTAACCGCTGTCACGCAACGCCCCGAGCAGCGCCGGAAAGGCCAACTCACCCGTACCCGGCGCACCGCGTCCCGGCACATCGGCGAACTGCACATGGCCGATGCGCCCAGCCAGCAGGCGCATGCCTGCCGCCACATCGATTCCCTGGCGCGCCATGTGGTAGAGGTCGTATTGCGCCGCCAGATTCGGGTGATCCACCGCGCGCAGCAGCGTATCCAGATCCTCCGGCGTATTGATCAGGAAGCCTGGCATATCGATGGGGTTGATCGCCTCCACCAGCACGCGAATGCCCAGCGCCGCGAAAGCCTCGGCGCTCTTGCGCAGGTTGGCGGCCAGGCAATCCAGCGCCTGCTCGCGGCTCACGCCTTCAGCCAGGCGACCGGGCAGCACGTTGATGCAGGCCGGGCGCGCCATGGCGGCGTAGGTCAGCGCCTCCTGCAGCGCGGTGTCGAACTCCACCTGTCGCGCCGGCACACTGGCCAGGCCGGGACCACCGGTCATCAGATCGCCCGCTGGCACGTTGATCAGCACCAACGGCAGCGCGGTCAACTCCAGCACCTCTTTCAGCGCGACCGCTGGCAGTTCATAGGGGAACTGAATTTCCACACCCTCGAAACCCGCCGTCATCGCCGCCAGCACACGCTCGCGCAGTGGCAACTCGGTAAACAGCATGGACAGGTTGGCAGCGATCTTCATGGGCATTGCTCCCGCAACATTTCCACCAGGGTGGCCGGGTCGCGCTCCAGATTGCCCTGGCTGCCGTGCAGGCGCATCAACTGTGCCGCCAAGCCGCTCATGGGCGTGGCACTGCCCTGCTCGCGGGACAGTTTGACCGCCGTATCGAGGTCCTTGAGCAGCGTGCGCACGTGCCACTTGATCGGCTCGAACTGGCTGGCCGCCATCTGCGGCGCCAGAATCTGCAGCGGCTTGGAGTCGGCGAAACCACCGGCCAGTGCTGGAGCGATCAGGCTGGCATCGACGCCCGAGCGCTCGGCCAACGCCACCACTTCGGCGATCACCAGGGCGTTGCAAGCGACGATCATCTGATTGCACACCTTGGTCACCTGCCCCGCGCCGACCTCGCCCATGCGCGTCAGGCGCTGGCCCAGGTGCGCGAGAATCGGGCGTATGCGCTCCACGTCCTCTTCGCGACCACCGGCCATGATCGCCAAGGTACCAGCCTCGGCCCCTGGCGTACCGCCGGAAACCGGCGCATCCACCCAGCGCATACCGGTGCGCGCTTCCAGCTCAGCGGCCATCTCACGGGTAGCAGCCGGCTCCAGGCTGGAGAAATCCACCAGCAGCTGCCCCGGCCTTGCCCCTTCGACGACCCCACCCGGGCCGAACACCACCTCGCGTACCACCTCGGTATTGGCCAGGCACAGCATCACCACATTGGCATCACGGCATAGATCGGCAGGGTTCTCCACGCGGTGCGCACCCTGCTCGAGCAGCGACGTGCATTTGTCCGGCGTGCGGTTCCAGAGGGTCAACGGGTAGCCGGCAGCGAGCAGGCGGCGGGTCATCGGCAGACCCATCAGGCCGATACCGGCGAACGCGATGGCAGGCAGTGAAGCGGTCATACAAGGCTCCAGAGGTAGTGAAAAAATCGATCAGCCAATACTAACCGCGACGGGGGCTTCGTCTGGAGCTTTCATCCATCAGTCGCTCTCGGAGACAGACCTCAACCCGTCTCCTCACAAATACTTATGCGCATGATTGATTTATACATTTAGTAATAATTATCATTAATTAAATCTAAAACGATAAGAGCCATCATGCACAACAGGAATAAGAACGCTCTGCTGGGTCTTCTGCTTGCCAGCTGCAGCGCACCGCTTGCCGCCCAGGTCATCAGCCTGGAATCCATGGAAATCTCCAGCGCCCCCATCGAGGACGCCGTACAGCGCGCCCACGCGGAAAGACGCAATGCGAGCCATTCGAAAACGGTGATCGA
The DNA here is from genome assembly GCF_002843095.1 of Pseudomonas sp. YY-1. Classification (NCBI taxonomy): domain Bacteria; kingdom Pseudomonadati; phylum Pseudomonadota; class Gammaproteobacteria; order Pseudomonadales; family Pseudomonadaceae; genus Pseudomonas; species Pseudomonas sp. YY-1. Next base: position 94,263 of record NZ_PJLX01000020.1, read on the forward strand.
GGCCGAGCAACTCAACCAGTTTGGCGACCAGCCGCTAGGCGATGCCCTGCGCCGTCTGGTCGGCGTCTCCTTCGCCGGCGCCAACCGTGCCCGTGAAGTGCAACTGCGCGGCATCGGCCCGGAGTATGCGCAGGTGTTGGTCAATGGCCGGCGCATACTCGATGCCAACTCCAAGCGCAGCGTGCAGCTGGATCGCATCCCCAGCTCGCTGGTCGAGCGTGTGGAGATCATCCGCTCGCCACTGGCCAGCCAGGAGGGCCAGGGCGCTGCAGGTACCGTCAATATCATTCTCAAACAACGCGCCAAGAGCGGTAATGGCGAGATCGGCATCGGTGCCGGGCATATGGAAAGCAACGGTGGCCTGGGGGACGCCACCGTCTTCTACAGCCTGGGCAACGACAACGTCACGCTGAACCTGGCCGGCGGCGTGCAATTGCAGCGCCGTAACGAGAGCAAGGATTCGCTGGTGTTTAGCAACAGCGGGACTAATGGCGGTGAACTGGGCACCAATGAGCGCCGCTTCGAGCAGGGCAACTTCCTGCCGTCGCTGGAGCTGCGCCTGAACGACGACAACCGCCTGAACTTCCAGCTCGATTACCTGAAGACCACCGAATACCGCGACGACATCGCCGCCGAGCTGGAAACTGCGCAGAACGCGGTGCGTCGTACCGAGTTCGAGGACCGCGAGCGCAAGCGTACCAACCTGGGCCTGCTCAGCGACTGGACGCACCAGTGGAGCGATGACACCGAGCTGCTGCTGAGCCTCGACTTGCAGAAGGCCGACGAGGACACCACCCGCGACGCCAAGCGCTACCGGGCCAACGGCACCCTGGATCGCACGCGCCTGCGCGACGAGAACATCCACATGACCTCGGTTTCGCCCACCCTCAAGGTCAAGACGCTGCTCGACGCCCACAGCCTCGAATGGGGCGCCGGGGCGCGCCGCGACACCCGCGAGGAAGACAACAGCAACATCGAGAATGGCGTGGTCCGCCCCATCAATGCCGCGCGCATCTACCAGATCCGTGAGGACATCACCCACCTGTTCGCCCAGGACACCTGGCTGCTGCCCTGGGGCGACAGCCTGACCTACGGCCTGCGCCTGGAAGACGCCCACACCCGCACCCGCGACTTCAACGGTGCCAAGCAGCAGACCAGCAAGCTCAGCCCGTTGCCGTCGATCAGCTACCTCGGCCATCTCAGTGCCAACACCGACTGGCGCCTGGGTATCGCCCGCACATTGCGCCGACCCGATCTGCGCGAGCTAAGCCCGACCGTCACCACCGACTCCGGCACCCTGGCCCGGCCCGATACCGGTGGCAACCCGGGGATGACACCGGAATCCATCTGGGGCGTCGACCTGGGGCTGGATCACTTCTTCAACGACCAACGCGGCCTGCTCTCGGCCAACCTGTTCCACCGCCAGTTCAGTGACAAGATCGAAAACGTGCTCAGCGAGCAAAACAACGGCCGCTGGCTGAGCCGCCCGGAGAACGCCGGCGATGGCCAGGCCAGCGGCCTGGAACTGGAAGCACGCGCGCCAATGGATGTGCTCGGCTTGCCGCAACTGACGCTATGGTCCAACGCCACCGCCGTGCACACCCGCCTGAAGAGCGAAGCCACTGGTGAGACCCGACGCTTCCTCGATCAGCCGGACTACCTGTTCAACGCTGGCGCCGACTACTACCTGGCCAGCCTGCGCACCACCTTCGGCGTCAACTACAACTGGAACAGCGGCTACAACCAGAAATACCGACTGAGCTCGGGCAAGACGGCAGAGAACGACCAAGACGCGGTTGGTCGTGTCGACATCTCCGCGCGCACCCAACTCAGCGAGAACACCAGCCTCAACCTGTCGGTGCTCAACCTGTTCGCCCAGAACGAGGACAGCCGCGCCACGACCTACGGCGCCAATGGCCTGTTGGAAAGCAACAGCCTGACCGAGGAAGGCACCTACCGCACCTTCTACGTACGCGTGCAAACCGCGTTCTGATTGTTCGCGCACCACTCAGAGGCCCCCGATGCGCCAGCGTCGGGGGCCTTTTTCGTTCTGGTAGCGTCGGCATCAAGACCCTACAGATTCCACACCCCAGACCTGAACAGCAATAACCCCATTAGCCTCTGGGCGACCAAAGCAAGCTGGGAGTCGCGACCATCTGTGCCGAGGCGCTCCCCCGCCAAAGCCGCGCTGGTCACAAAGTATCTTAGCCATGCCTTTGATGGTGCTGGCCGTGGATGATGAGCAGAGTATGGGAATCCGGATGACAGGCGGCTATCGGCCGATTCTGTTGAAAAACTAAGTTCT